>JACQRN010000160.1 GCA_016206515.1 Planctomycetota bacterium
GTCCTGCTCAACACCGAGGAGGATCTCGACGCCGATGGCGTCCTCGATTCGGGGGAGGACCTGAACATGAACGGGATCCTCGACTTCCTGGACTACACAGCAGCCTCGCGCGTGGGGCGCACCATCTCGTCCGGCCCCCTGCGCTACCGCGTGACATTCAAGCCGACCCCCTCGTGGCCAGCAGGGGATCCCCGCTACATGAACGACCCGATCCTGGAGTCCCCCTGGTTCGACGACATCACGGTCCTCGTACAGCCCCGCGGTTATCCGCGCACCCTCTCCTGGACCGCGCCCTAGGGAAAGGCTACTGGTCGTCCGGCGCGCCGCGGCCCCCCTCGGGGACGGCGTTGCCGTGGCGGCGATTCCTCCATCCGCCGCCGCGCCCCTCCCCGGGGCGGACGAGGTAGTCGTCGAAGTTCTCGAGCAGGAGGTCACGGAAGATCCCGAGGAGCTCGTTGGCCAGCTCCGTGCGTCCCTTGCACGCGCGGCGGGCGTCGCCGTCGACGCGGTCGGACTCGAGCCACCGCTCGACCGCCTCCGGCTTCCCCTCCTTGGCGAGGTTCTTGCCGGCATGCCAGAGACGCTCCGCCTCCGCGGCGCTCTGCATGAGGAACCCGTGCCCACCCCCGGCGGCCGTCAGTTCGGCGGCGATCCTGTCCATGCGGCGGCGGAAGTCGCGATCGAGACGCTCCTCCTGGAGGACGCGGTCCTCCTCCGCCGCCTCCGCTTCCGCCTCGGCCGCCTCCGCTTCCGCCCGCTCGCGACGGGTGGGACGAGACGCCTGCGGCTCCGGCTCGACGGCGGGTTCCGGCTCGACGGCGTGCAGGGCGGACAGGAACAGGACCCCCTCCTCCCCGCTCTCGAACTCGATCTCGACGCGGTCCCCGACGCGCAGGGAGCGGATCGCCTCGTGCAGGCGCGGGTCCGGCTGCCACTGCCCGTCCTCGCGAACCCAGCGCAGGCGAAGTTCCACCGGCTCCGCCGCGCCGTCCTGGAGCACGACGATGCGGTGGCGCGGGATCTCGCGGATGATCCCCGCGAGGGCGTCCGCGCGGACGACGGAGGCCAGGCACAGGAGCGCCCCGGCACAGAGGGAGACGGCGGACAAGCGGTTTCCGATCCTCATGACGTTCCCTCCCGGACGCTTACGCAGCGCCCTCACCGTACCTCGCAACTATCGTACCCTCACTGCGCACGACGGCAACCCGCGCGCCTCTCAATGCTTGCGGTCGCCCGACACCGGCACGGGGTGCCGGATTTCCCAACAGCGGAAGTCCAACATAGGTCCCTCGGCCCGCGGAAACCACGCGTCCCTCGGGACGACAGAGATCGGGACCGGCTCTTACGGCACCGGCGGGACCGGCGGCTCCTCGATATCCTCGACCGTGCGCCCCTGCTTCGCCTGCTCGATCAGGTGGGAGATCCGCAGGGACCGTCCCACCGATTCGTCGAACTGGAACGTCAGCCGGGGCACGAACTTCATGTCCAGCTCGTCGGCCACGATGTTCTGGATGTGCGAGGCGGCGTCGCGCAGGCCGCGTTCCGTCGTGCGGTGCTGCGCATCGCTCCCCATCACGGAGTAGAAGACGCGCGCCGAGCGCAGGTCGGCGGCCACCTTCACCTGGGTCACCGTCACGAACCCGATCCGGGGATCGCCCAGCTCGTGCAGGATCACGCGGCTGACGACGTCGCGGATCGCGTGGGAGACCCTTTCCATGCGGCGTGTCATGCGTCCTCCCTCCGGCCCGGAGCGAACAGGATCTCGCTCGCCGCGTCCAGCGCGACGCGGTCGGTCCAGTCGACCGTCAGCGGGGTCAGCGAGATCCGTCCCGACCGGATCATCGCCAGATCGGTCCTCGCCTCCGGCGGGCGCTCCTCCCATGTCCCCTCCAGGACGAACCCCGCCCCGGGGGCGTCGTCGTACCGCTCCCGCAGGCCGTTTCCGTCTTGCGGGACGACGCACACCTCCGTGCGCACCAGGCGCGCGGGGTAGTTCAGGTTCCAGACGACGCGCTCACCCCCGCCCCGCAGGAGACGCGCCAGGACGAGCGCGGCATGTGACGCGGCAGGCCGGAAGTCCGGCGTCTCGCCAGGGATGACGTGGAGGGAGACCGCCGCCGCCTCGCGGCCGGCGAGGCGACCTTCGCGCGCGGCCGCGACGGTCCCGGAGTAGAACACCCCGCCGCCGACGTTCGCGCCGCGGTTGATCCCCGCCACGACGCAGGTCGCGCGCGGGACGATCCGAAGGAGGCCGAGCTTCACGCAGTCAGCGGGAGTCCCGTCGACCGCGTGCGCCTCGATCCCGAGGGGGTTCCGGTACGGGAGGATGCGCAGGGGCCTCGCGAGCGTGATCGACTGCGACGTGGCGCTCGCCTCCGACAGGGGCGCGACGACCGTCACCTCGCCGTGCGGCTTCAACGCCGCGGCGAGCGCCCAGAGCCCTTCGGATTGAATTCCATCGTCATTGGTCAGGAGGAAGTGCACCGATGCATCTTACCGCCTCCCCGCGCCCCCCGCGGGGCTGACGCTACCGCTCCGGAGCGGGGGCTGGCGTCCCGTCGAGGATCTCGCGAATGAGCCGATTCTCCTCCAAGATCAGGTCGGCCCCGCAGAAGAGCACCTGGCGATCCTCCGGGGTCATCCGATCGTACTTCGCCCCGAAAGAGGCCATATCCGCGAACAAGGTCCACGGATCCCTCGGGTCCGTCATGATCCCATACTTCGCCGCCACATCGCGAGCCTGCCTCTCCCATCGACCGATCGGGCCGTCAGTTGCATCGGAGACACGATCCCGGATTGACCGCTCCACCCCTTCGATGCGTGCAAGCCGCTCCCGCACCTCCAGGAGGCAGGCGTAGTCACCTCGTATCTCCGCGAGACGGTCGATCTCA
>JACQRN010000163.1 GCA_016206515.1 Planctomycetota bacterium
GCTGGGCCGCGCGGCGGGGGCCTGCGACATGGACAAGACGGCGATCTGGATCTTCGAGGACATCCTTTCCGTGTCCCCGTCCGACATCGACACCCTGCGCGAGCTCGGGCGCCTCTTCTACGAGACCGACGAGAAGAAGGCCTCGGGGTACTTCGAGCGGATCCTCGTCACAAACCACTCGGACAAGGAGGCCCACGAGGCGGTCCGCGACCTCGCCGCGCGGGCCACGATGAAGCAGGGCGTCGAGGGGGCCGCCGCCTCGGGAGAGAAGGACAGCTGGAAACAGATGATGAAGGACACCGACAGCGCCAAGCGGCTCGAATTCGGCACCAAGATGCTCAAGACGAAGGAGGAGTTCGACACCGCGATCGCGTACGCGACCGATCAGGTCCGGAAGAAACCGGAAGACCCCAAGACATGGGTCAGCCTCGGGGAGATCCACATGGCGCAGCGCGCATACGAGAAGGCGGAGGAGGCGTTCCTCAAGGCGTGCGAACTCGACACGGCCAACCCGACGCTGCGCTTCAAGGTCGGGGACGCCAGGATCAAGCGCATGGAGGCGCGCGTGGCGGAGCTCCTGGAACGCGCGAAGGGGGGCGACGCGAACGCCGCGGAGGAGGCGAAAAAGGCGGATGCGGAGCGGATCGCCTTCGCCCTCGAGGACTACACGTCGCGCGTTCGGGCCCACCCGACGGACCTGGACCTGCGGTACCGGTACGGGGAACTGCTCTACCGCGGCGGCCGCTGGAAGGAGGCGGTCGCCGAGTTCCAGCACGCGGTGCGCAACCCGAAGCGCCAGAAGGCGGCCGCCGCGCGCATGGCGGACTGTTTCGAGCGGCTGGGGAATGACGACCTGGCCCACGACCACCTGGCCAAGGCGCTCGAGCAGTTCAACACGGTCGACGAGGACTGCAAGGGGATCCTCTACCGGCTGGGGCGGCTCGAGGAGAAGCGGGGAAAACTCCCTGAGGCGCACGGGCATTTCATGAAGATCTTCGAGGTGGACATCAACTATCGGGATGTGTCGGATCGGGTCGAGAAGACGAGAACGAAGGGAGCGGGTTAACGGATGCCTCATTCGAAGCAGGCTGCGAAGCGCGCGCGAACCAGCGCCAGGCAAAGGCTGAAGAACCGGGAGGAGAAGTCCAAAATCCGGACCGGGATCCGGAAGTACGATGCGGCGGTGGCCGCCGGCTCCGCCGAGGCGCCGGCGCTCCTCTCCCTCTGCCACAAGATGCTGGATCAAGCGGGGGCGAAGAGGCTCCTGCACCCGAATGCGGCGGCGCGCAAGAAGGGCCAGCTGGCGCGGAAGCTAGCGTCGGGCGGCGCGAATTCGAAATCCCATTGAGCCCGACATCGTCCATGTCGTCCGTGTCAGGACGGGCATAAAGCCCGTCCTACCTATCTGCGTGGTAGGCCGGGGTTTACCCCCGGCGCGTCTCCCAGGGTCGACCTTGTGCCGCGGCACGCGGTGTCGGCGTTGACAGAAGACACGCCTACCGCGCACCCGCCAGGGAGCCGGAGGCGAAACGGATCGACTACGTCTCTTCGTCGACCAGCCGGTCGACGGCCTTCGAAACCTTCTCGTCCGTGAGGTAGCGCCCCTCCTGGATGAGTTTGCGGATCGCCTCGACGCGCTCCGAGCGGACCGGCGCGGAGTCGCGGACCTTCGCGATATGCTGCGCCGCGTTCGAGATCTCGACCGAGTCGGCGGGCCGCGTCTTGCCGCCCGAGGCGGGCGGCACGCGCGCCCCGCGCCGTCCCTCCGGCCCCCGAGGCCCCTGCACCCCCCCCAGTCCCTGGATTTCAGACATGGTCCGCCTCCGGCCCCATCATTCCTCCGTCAGCTGCGCCTTGCAAGCGAGAACCTCGCCCAGCAGCGGAGGATCCCCCGAAAGAAGGGACCGCAGATGCTCCGGGGAGAGTTCGCTCAACGCCGCCACCGAAATGCGCCTGCCATCCTCGGGAAACCGGCGGGCGATCTCCACCGTGGGCATCCCGAGCGTCTGCTTGAGGAAAAGGATCTGCCGATACGTCACGTCTCATTCCCGTCCCCCCCTCCACAGGTAAGATCGACACGCCTATACCGGAACTTGAACGCCGATGCATTCATGCTGGAACCGCCACATGGAGGATTCCGATACAACCGAGACGATAGATACAACCTGTTTCACTCTAAATAGATACGGCGGAGCCCGCCGCTTTCACAAGGGCGCTGAACAACCGTTTCGTACCCTGGCGATCCGGGGTGCTCTCCGGATGCCACTGGACCCCCAGGTAGAACCCCCTGGTGGACTCCACCCCCTCGACGAGACCGTCGGGACTCTTCGCGTTGAGCAGGAGGGACCGGCCGGGCCTGTCAACAGCCTGGTGGTGCCAGCTGGCGCCGAGGATCCGCTCGCGCCCCAGGATGCGACGGAGCAGCGTCCCGGGCCGTACGAGCACAGGATGTGACACGTACACGCCGCGGCGAGAGCGGTGCCCCTCCACGCGGCCGATCCGCTCCCGCAGGTCGCCTACGAGCGACCCCCCCGAGGCGACGTTCATCACCTGGCACCCCAGACAGATCCCGAGCGTGGGAAGATTTGCGCGGCGGGCGGCGCGCGCCAGGGCAAGTTCGCTCCGCTCGCGTGCCGGGTCGAGCGGTTCGAACCCGCGGGGAAGCGTCCGGCGGCCGTAGGTGCCTGGATGCAGGTCGTTGCCGCCGGTCAGGAGCAGGCCGTCCAGGCGCGACAGGACCCGCGTCGCCTCCGCGTCCGTCCGGACCGGGGGCAGGACCAGCGCGTCCGCCCCGGCGCGCGCGAGGCATTCGAGGTAGGCGCCGGAAACCGTCACGCGCGAGCGGCCAGCGCTGCGGGACACATTGCCGGTCACGCCGATGAGGGGAACGCGCACCCCCTATCCCCCCGCGTTCGCCGTCCGGCCCCGCAGGAACGTCTCCTTGATCGCTCCCAGGGAGTAGCCGCTGCGGTTGAGACGACGGATCAGATCGATGCACTCGACCGCGCGGTCGTCGAACAACCGGTACCCGGCGGGGGAGCGGGATGTCTCCCGGACGAGCCCCAGGATGCAGTAGTGGCGGACCAACTGCGGGGTCACGCGGAAGCGCCTGGCGACCTCCCCGATTCGCAGGAGCCTACGCCGGGAGGGGGGGGCGCTCATCATGACGCCAGCCCGGTCGCCTTGCGCACGGCACAGCGGTACGCGTCGGCGTCGAGCGGTCTGTCGATGACGGCCGTACCGTCCGGGGCCCGCCAGGGCATCCCATCTCGGCGCGGGCAGACGAGCAGGATCGGGATACCGCGCAGCTTCGGGCTCTGCCGCACCAGCCCCAGCAGCACGCTGTCCGGGGGCGCCTCGAGAATGTCGACGACGACCGCCCGGGGAGGCGGGCCCGCGTCGATCGCAGCCTCCAGCTGCGTCCAGCGCTCCGCGACGGCGACCTCGTACGGTTCACACAGCAGCGCCATCTGGGTCAGCACGATGGGCCGGTCCCCCTCGACCGCCACGATCACGCGCGGCGCGTCGGGAAGGCGCTTCCCCCGGACCTCCCCGGACGGGGCCGCCAGCCCCATCTGCTCCCGGATCATCCGAAGATCCGCGAGCGCGCCCGTCACGACCTGGGCGACGCGCTCCCGGGGGAGCCGCAGGAGCGACCAGAGCCGGCGGGTCCCCTCCTCGCACTGGTGGTCCCCGGCCCACCCCATGCCGGAGGCCTTGCAGAGGATGTCCGCCAGGCAGACGAGCCGGACGAGCTGCACCTGCGAGTAGTCGTACCGCTCCACCGATTGCGGGACATGGTGGCATGAGACCGCCATCCGGATCCCGGGCGGGAGGTTCCACCGCCCCCCCAGGACGCCGCCGAAGAACGAGTGGTTCTCCCCGAACGCCTCCCGTTCGGCCTCCCGCACGAGCCCGCCGCCTATGCGCACGCGTTCCAGGACCTTCCCGTACTCGTCCGGCACCAGGCGATCGAGCGCGACCTTCCCGATGTCGTGCAGGAGCCCGCAGAGGAACGCCTCCCCCTCCGGGGCCGAGCGCGTCTCGCGGGCGAGCGCCTTGGCGACGAGCGCCGTGCCGAGGGAATGCTCCCAGAAGCGCACCGGATCGAGTGTGCGGCACCCGTCGCGGAACAGGTCCAGCACGGAGACCGTCACTACGAGGTTCGCGATCTCGGAGAAGCCGATCAGGACCACCGCCTTCGAGATGTCACCGACCTTCCCCGACTGCCCGTAGAAGGCGGAATTCGCCACCCGCAGGACCTGCGCGGAGACCGCCTGGTCCATCGAGATCACCTTCGCCAGGTCCGCCGCGCCGCTGCGGACGTCCTGGATCGTCTCGACGATCTTCGCGGCGACGAACGGCATCCCGGGGAGCTCGTCGACGGTCAGGATCCGCTTCGCCAGGCGCGCCGCCCGAGGGTCGTCCGTGCCCATGGACGACCCCGCCGCCTCCGTCGGGGCGGACGGCCGGGACCGCCGCTCCAGCAGGCGCAGGAGGCGCTCCAGGACGGTCTCGAGCGAGGCGGGAATCTGCAGCATCCCGTCCGCCCCGGCCTGGATCGCCCGGCTGACGAGCACCTGGTCGCGCGATGGGCTCAGGAAAAGGAACGGGATCTGGGACGTCCGCGGATCCTTCTTCGATTGCCGGCACAAGTCGAGGATCCCTTCCCCGCGGTCGGAAACGCTCGCGATCACCGCGGCGGGGACGAGCGAGCAGAGTTGCGGGAACAGCGTCCCGTCCGCGGGGATCCGCCGCACCTGGTAGCCGATCCGGGCGACACCCCTCTCGATCTCCCCGGCCAGGGCGTCCTCCAGACCGACGGCGAGCACCACGCGCCCCGCGGGGGGGGCGCCCTTCGACGGCACGGCGGGAGCGGGGGGCGCTTGCATAGGGGGCATTTCGGCACGCCAGCGGGTGCCGCTTGAGGCGCGATGCTATCCCCGACGGTCCGCCCGGCGCAATCGCCCCGCATCGGCGGCAAGGGTGCTAGACTACGCCGGAATCCGGGGCGGCTAGCTCAGCTGGTTAGAGCGCTACACTCACATTGTAGAGGTCACAGGTTCGAGTCCTGTGCCGCCCATTAGGTTTACGGAAATCTACCGTTTTGCCTTGGCGGACCCTTGGCGGACGGGACTCGTCCGCGACCGCCTCGGAGCCCGTCGTCCCCTCCCGGAGAGCGGCGGCCTGGGCGTCCGGCGCAGGGGCCGGGCCGATCTCCGGCAACCCCGCGACCGCCTCGCGCATCCGCTCGCGGTCGAAGTGCACGTAGGTGCCGAGCGTCATCGTGGGGGTGCTGTGGCGCATGAGCGTCTGCACCGTCTTGATGTCCGCCCCGCCCTTGACGAGCATCGTCCCGTACGTGTGGCGCAGGGCGTGCAGATCGACCGTCCGGCCCGCGCCGTCGCGCTTCTCGATCCCTGCCGCCGTCAGGTCCGCGTTGAACGCCCGGAGCAGGTCCTCGGGGACCGCCACGACCGGCTCCGCGTCCCCGGCGGGGCGGTGACGCTCCTTCCAACCCCGCAGGACAGCCACAAGCCACGCCGGAAGGTCGATGGTCGCCGGGCGCTTCGTCTTGGTCGTCTCGGCCCGGACCGCGAGCGTCCCCGCCTCCAGGTCCACGTCCGCCCAGCGCAGGAGCCGCAGTTCGTTCAGGCGCAGCCCCGTGAACGCGAGCAGCCTGTAGATCATGCTGTTCCTCGCTCCCCGGTGGATCGCATCGGTCCTCACCGGCTCGGGGAGTGCGTTCCCCCGACGCGAGCGCTCCATCCGCCGGAGGGGCGACGTCCGTGCCGCCTCGAACAGCCGCCCCAATTCCTCCCGGCTGAACGCCCGGCGCACCTTCCGCTTCTGGACGATCCTGCGGGGCTTCAAGCACGCCAACGGGTTGTACGGGAGTAGCCGCGTCGAGACGGCCCAGTTCAGCATCCCGCGCAGCGATTGCAGGTGGAGGTTGACCGTCGCGGCGGAGGGCGGGTTCCCGCCGTCCTCCAGGGCGGCCAGGAACGCCTCGACCTTCTCCGGCGTCAGGTCGCGCACGGTCCCGGCCCGGGTGTGGGCGAGAGCCAGGTCGATGCGTCTGCGGGTGTTGGCAAGGTACGCGGAGGAGACGCGGGACGCCTGCGACACGAGGTAGCGCCCGGCGAGGTCGTGCAGACGGACCGCCCCGGCGTTCTGCGTCGGCAGGCCCGCCCGCTCCCGCGCCACGTCGGCGAGACACTTCGCCAGGACCTCCTTGGAGACCGCCTGGGTTGCCGCCGCCTTGACCCGTTGCGTCCCGCCCGTGGCGTCCGTGAACTCGGCGTACCACCACGTCGAGTAGCGGCGCTCCCGCCCCTGTCCGTCCTTTGCCGGGGCGGTGTACCACGGCCTGAATACCCTAGCCATGCCGCCCTCCCGTTCCGTTCCGGATCAGCGTCTCCAGGCCCTGCGCGATCAACCC
>JACQRN010000014.1 GCA_016206515.1 Planctomycetota bacterium
CCCGCTCCCGCGCGAGGTCCCGCGGCTGGCCCTCCGGCGCGCGGCCTCCCCCGACGGGGAAGCCGGGTTCGTCGGCGTGGAGACGATCCGGACGTCCGACGCCCCCTTCGAAACCCTCTACCGCGTCCGGAGCGACAGCGCCCTGTTCGCCCGCGCTATCCTGACCCCGGCGATGACGGAATGGCTGGGGACACGGGCCGAATACGACATCGAGCTCGACCGCTCGACCCTCCTGGTGACGACCGGCACGCGCTGGGAGATGGCGCGGTTCGAACACGCCCTCGCCTTCGCCCGCGAGTTCCTCGCGCGGGTGCCGAAGGATGCGTGGGGGGCCGGGGAGGTAGGGCGGGGTTTATCCCCGCCCCGGCGGGCATAAAGCCCGCGCTACCGCCCCGCGCCGACCGGCTCGGCGCGGCCGCGCAGCCCCGCCAGCCACTCCTCGACCTGGACGCGCTTGGCGGACCGGGGGGCGAGCCGCAGGAACCCCTCCAGGTGCGCGGCGGCTTCCTCGCGGTCGCCGTCCATCATCCGGCAGACCCCGAGGTTGTAATGCGCCAGGGACTCCTCGGGACACAGGCGGATCGCCTCGCGGAACTGGGTGGACGCGGCGTCCAGATTTCCGGAGGCCTGCAGGGCGCATCCGAGGTTCACCCGACCGTCGACGTCGTCGGGGAAGCGCCGCACGAGCGCGCGGAACGCCTCGACCGCGTCGGGAAGCCGCTCGGCGTGGCGGAGCGCGCAACCGAGGTTGTTCCAGTACTCGACCCGGTCGGGATGCTCGCGGCAGAGCGGTTCGAGAATCCGTACCGCCTCCTCCGCCTTCCCCGTGAAACTGTACAGGAGCCCCCGATAGTTGAGGACCTCCTCGTCCTCCGGGAGGGAGCGGCCCGCCGCCTCCAGGAGCGCCCCGGCCCCCTCCAGGTCCCCCGCGCGGATCAGGGCGTACCCGAGGTGCGCCTGGATCCGGGGGTCGTCGGGGAAGCGCGCGAGCGCCTCGATGAACGCGTCGATCGCGTGCTGGGTGCGGTCAAGACGCAGATAGACGCACCCGAGATTGTTCCAGGCCAGCCGGCTCTCCGGCGACTTGGCGACGGCGACCTCGAGGCACAGGGCCGCGCCGCGCACGTCCCCCTCGTCGAGGCGCTGGAGCGCCTGGGCGACATGGTCGTTAATCGCCGTCGGGAACTCGGCCATCCGGCACTCCCACTTCCCCTTGCACCGGCCCCGGCGCACGGATCCGGCGCCGCGCGAGGTCAACCACCAACCTCGCGCACGACAGATCGTACCGCGCCGAACGGATCCGCACAGGCTCCCCCTCGAGCGTCAGGAGCCCTGCCCCCCCGTCGTAGACGCCGCGCGCCGCCTCGACCTCGGCGCCATCCCCCGCGGAGCGCTCGAAGCGGGCGACGACCCCTTCCATCTCCGCCGGGGCGCCGCGCTCGCGGACCCGCAGGGTCCGGACGTCCATCTGCCCCACGGGCCGCCCGTCCCGCGGCGAGACGAGCGGCCAGCGCACGCCATGGAGCGTGCCGGGCGGGGTCGTCCCTTCTTGCGCCCGCGGCGCTTGCGCCCGGGAAACGGTCGCGGCAAGGAGAACCGCCGCAAGAACGACCGCGCGCCGCGTCATGCCCCCTCCTGCGGAGGCGTGTCGTCCGCCGGAAGCGCATCGGAGGCGGGCCGCAGACGGATCGCGATATCCCCCCCCTCCATCGCCTGCTCGACGGCGACCTTGCGCAACTTCACCAGTTCCAGAAGCGCCAGGAACAACCCCACCAAGTACAGGCGGTCGGGCTGCTCGCGCGCGAGCGCCAGGAACGAGACGCGCCGTTCCGGCGCAGTCTCGAGGCGGGTGACCAAGCGGTCCATGTGGACCGCGACCGGGACGTCGTCGTAGCGGATCGCCGACACGCCCGCGACCGAGGTCTCCCGCAGGACGCGCGCGAAGGCGCGCACCAGGTCCCACAACTGCACCGCGCCGACCGGGATCGGCTGGGGCTCGCCGGCTTCCACCGGTTCGGAAAACGACACGGCGTCCCCCGGCGGGACACGCCCCTCCCGGGAGGCGAGCCGCGCCTCGAGCCCCAGGGCCGCCTCCTTCACCTTCCGGTACGCCAGGAGCTGCTGGACGAGCTCCCAGCGCGGGTCCTCGAGGTCTTCCACCCCCTCGATCTCGCCGACCGCCTCGTCCGGCAGGAGGAGGCGCGACTTGATCTCGAGTAAGGTCGAGGCCATCACCAGGAACTCCCCGGCCTGGTCGAGATCGAGGCTCGGCGCCCCCTGGACGTACGCGAGGAACTGGTCGGCGATCCTCGCGACGGGGATTTCCGCGATCTCGACCTCGTTCTCCTTGATGAGATACAGGAGAAGATCGAGCGGCCCCGCGAACTCCGACAGGTCGACGCGGTACCGCCCCTCCCCGCGCAGGCGCTCCTCCCACGCGGTCAGGGGCGAGCCGGGAGACGCCTTCCCCCCGTCCGTCACGGCGCGCTCCCCATCCCCATCCGGTCCAGGATCTCGGCGAGGTTCCCCCGGGCCAGGTCGCGGACCTTCGCGGTCCCCTCGCGCAGGATCGCGTCGACGGCGCCGGGGTCCTTCTCGTAGGACGCTCTCCGCTCGCGGATCGGCGCCAGGACGCGGTCGAACGTATCCGCGAGCCGCTTCTTGCAGTCGACGCACCCGAGCTGGCCCGAGCGGCAGTCCCGGGCGATCTCCTCGGTCCCGGCCGCGCCGGTCCCGGCCGCGCCGGTGCCGAAGGTTCCGTGGTAGGAGAAGACGTTGCACACCTCGGGCCGCCCGGGGTCGTTCTTCCTCTGCTTCTTCGGGTCGGTGAACATCCCCGCGACCCGTCGCCGGAACTCCTGAGGCGAATGGGCGAGCGCCAGGTGGTTGTCGAGACTCTTGCTCATTTTGCGCACCCCGTCGGTCCCCATCAGGCGCGGGGCGCGGCCGACGACGATCCGCGGCTCGACGAAATGGGGGCCGTAGACATGGTTGAAGCGGCGCGCCAGCTCGCGCGTCACCTCGAGGTGGCTCGCCTGGTCCTCTCCCACCGGCACCATCGTGGCGTGGAACAGCAGGATGTCGGAGGCCATCAGGATCGGGTAGTTCAACAGGCCGACCGAGTAGTTCTCCCCGAGCGCCCCCTCCTCCACCTTCTCCTTGAGGGTCGGGACGCGCAGCGCCCGGGGGACCGTGCAGAGCATGGAGAGGATCAAGGTGAGTTCGAAGATCTCGGGGACGCCCGACTGCACATAGAACCAGGCCCGGGATGGATCCAGACCGGTCGCGAGCCAGTCCAGGACCATCCCGCGCGTGAACTCCCGGATCCGTGAAGTGTCCTCCGCGTGGGTCGTCAACAGGTGTACATCGGCGACGAGGAACAGGCAGTGGTACGTCTCCTGCATCTTCACGCGGTTCTCGAGGGAGCCGACCCAGTGCCCGACGTGCAGAAGCCCCGTCGGCCGGTCGCCGGTCACGACGATCGGCTTGCCGCCGATCTTCCGGACGGCAACCGGCGCGGCCGGGGCCGGCGTGGCCGGAACCGGCGCCGCCTCGCCTGTCATCGGCCCAACCCCAGCATCAGATCCATCAGGTGACCGCCCAGCCACGCCGACGGCAGGAAGACCAGGTAGTGGAAGGGGTCCAACTCGGGAGGAAGACGCAGGAACCCCGGGGCCATGATGAGCAGCATCAGGATACCCACGCCGTACTGCTGGTTGAACGCCCGGTACTTCGCCTCGGCCTCCCACGAGACGCGACCGGACATCAGGCCGCACGCGACCGCGAACCCGTCGAGGGGATGGAGCGGGACCAGGTTGAAGAACATCAGGACCAAGTTCAGGGTGATCCCGATACGGATGACCGTCCAAAATCCCATCCCCATCTGGACCCCGGCGGCCAGCACCCCGCCGCCAAGGACGGTCCAGGCCATCGCCTGGAGGAGGTTGCTCATCGGCCCCGCGAAGGCGACCAGGGCATGGTCACGCACCGGATGCCGCATCCGGTGGAGGTCGACCGGCACCGGCTTGCCCCATCCGATCCCGATGAGAAGCCCCCCGATCGTCCCGATCGGATCGAGGTGCGACAGGGGGTTGAGGGTCAGGCGCCCCTCCTCGCGCGCCGTGTCGTCCCCGCACAGGGTCGCCGCAAGGGCATGCGCGTACTCGTGCAGGGAGATCGCCAGGATGAAGACGGGCCCCCTGGTCAGGATCGAATGCCCGAGGTCCCCGAACACGCCCGCCATCGTATCCTACGGGCATGGAAGCTGGCCCCAGACTCCTGCGCGACCGGTACGGCCGCCCCGCCACCGACCTGCGCGTGTCGGTCACCCGACGGTGCAACTTCTCATGCGTCTACTGCCATGACGAGGGGCTCGGGCCCACCACGCGCGTGCGCGACCCGCATGAGGACGAGATGACCCCGGAGGAGATCGGACAGCGGGTCCGGATCGCGCGGGAGTTCGCCATCCGTTCCGTGAAGCTGACCGGGGGGGAACCGCTCGTGCGGACCGATATCGACCGCATCGTCGCGCTCACGGTCCAGGAGGTCCCGGACGTCTCGATGACCACGAACGGGACCCTCCTGGCGAGGAAGGTCGACGCCTTGCGGGGCGCGGGGCTCAAGCGGCTCAACGTCTCCATCGACACGCTCGACCCCGATGCGTTCCGCCAGATCCGCGGCGGGAGGCTCGGCCCGGTCCTGCGGGGCGTGCGCAGGGCCCTCGAGGCGGGGCTGGTCCCGGTGAAACTCAACGTGGTCCTCTTCCCCCGGACCCTTGAGCACCTCCCCGCCCTGATCGACTTCGTCGGGGGCACCGACGGGCTGCGGCTCCAGCTGATCCAGTTCATGCCCGAGCAGGCGAGGGGCGACGTGCGCCCCGTGGACCTCATCGCCCTGAAGGAGGACCTCGCCTCGCGCGCCGACACGATCCTCGTCCGCCCGATGCACCACCGCCGGATCTACCGGATCGGCGGCGCGGAGATCGAGATCGTCGACCCGGTCGGGAACGAGGAGTTCTGCATGAACTGCCAGAGGGTGCGCGTGACGCACGACGGGAAACTGAAGGGATGCCTCAACCGCGACGACGACCTCGTCCCGACGCGCGGACTCGACGACGAGGCTTTGCGCGAGGCGTTCCGCCGCGTCGTGGCCGCGCGCGTCCCGTACTACGGGGTCCATGTCCGGACCTCTCCGCCGCCGCGCGTCACCGCGGCCGGACCGGCTTGAGGCGCCAGATCGTGCGCGCGCGCGCCGTCCGGCTCCCCCTCCAGGCTGGCGCCGGCCTCCGTCGTGCGCCCCGGATCCTGCTGCTTGCCCTCCTCTCGTTCACCCAGGGCGGGTGCACCACCTGGGCGCTCATCGAGTCCGAACCCGCGGGGGCCGAGATCCGCGTCAACGGGAAGGGGCTTGGAACGACTCCCGCGACGGTCCCCCTGCGGTACTGGAGCGCCTGGACGAGGCAGCGCCTGGAACTCACCCTTCCGGGGCGCGAGCCGCACCGCGTCGATCTCGAGCGAAGGATGTACTGGGGGTACCTGGTCGGGGACATCTTCGGCCTCTACACGCTCCCCCTGATCCCGATCAACACGCGGGGACCCCATACGTACTACCACGTCGAGATCCCGAGGTGAGGGTGAGAGGGCTCCGCCTCCTCCTGCTGCTGGCCGGGCTCGCCCTGGCGCTCCCCCCCGCCGTCGAGGGGAAGTCCCAGATCCGCGACCGGGGGATCGACTACCTGGTGTTCGAAACGGACCACTTCGAGGTGTTCTTCACGTCCCGTACGGTGGAGGGACGCGTCCGGACCGCCGCGGCGTGGGCGGAGGCACAGTACGCGCGGCTGCGCGACGCTTTCGCCTTCGACCCGGTGGAGGTCCGGGGCCAAAAGATCCCGCTGTTCCTCTACCGGTCCCTGCACGAGTTCCACCAGTGGCCGGTCGGCGACGTCGAGGGGGCGCTCGGGGTGACGCACTTCTTCCAGGACCGCGTGGGGCTGCCGCTCCTGGCCTCCCCCTCCTTCACGAAGGAAGTGCTCGATCACGAGCTGATGCACGCCTTCCAGGTCGCCCGTTACATCCCCGACGCGCGGGTCGGGTGGAGCCTGATCAAGATGGGAATCGACCTGCCGTTCTGGTTCGTCGAGGGAGGCGCCGACCACCAGGCGATCCGCTGGAACGCGACGTACGAGATGTTCCTGCGCGAGGGGTTCCTGTCGGATCAGATACGGAGAATGTCGCACCTGGCGGGAACCGCGCACCTCAACCCGCACGAGGTGGTCCTGCGGTACAAGCAGGGGGCGCTCTTCCTAACGTTCCTCCAGGAACGGTACGGCCCCGAGTCGATCCGGCGGCTCTTCCACATCTACGCGGGGGTCCACATCGCCGATGAGGCGCTCCTGGAATCTTTCGGGAAAAGCCTCGGCGAGCTGGACGCGGAGTTCCGCACCTGGGCGCTCACGCGGTACCGCGCGCAGGCCCGCGCTCGCGCGACCCTGGCGGAGGCGGGCCGCCTCCTGACGCATCCGGCGGGAACCTACTGGACCTGGCATCGCGAGAGCGCCGTCTCCCCCGACGGGAACCGCGTGGCGTTCCTGCACGACCCGCGCCAGCGCCTCCGCCTGTCGGTCCTGTCCCGGGATGCCCCCGGCGCGGCCGGGACCGGCGCGGCCGGGACCGGCGCGGTCCGGACCCTCGCGAAGTTTCCGAACCGCCTGCGGCGCATGGAGGGGCCGACCCCGAGCAGCGGATCGCGGCACGAGGAGGGACGCGCCCTGGCGTGGTCGCCCGACGGAGCGATGATCGCGTTCCTCGCCGAGTGGCGCAACGACACGGGCCTGATCCTCCTCGACGCGCAGGACGGTGGCGTGCGGCGCCGCGTCGCGCTGCCGTTCGATGAGGCGTTCTCCCCCGCCTGGACCCCGGATGGCAGGTCGATCGTTCTGGCGGGCATGACCGCGGGGGCCACCGACCTGCACCTCCTCGATCTGGCGAGCGGCCGGTGGACCCGGCTGACGGACGACCCGCATCACGACAACGCCCCGGCCGTGCGGCCCGACGGGAAGGCGGTCGCGTACGTCTCCGAGCGCGCGGGGCAGAGGGACCTGTTCCTCCTGTCGCTGGAGGACGGGACGACGACGCGCCTCACCCGGACCGCCAGCGAGGAACTCTCGCCGGCCTGGATGCCGGACGGGGGCAGCATCGTGTACACCTGCGACGCGGACGGCGGGATCCACGACCTGTGGATCCACGACGTGGCGAACGGCCGTCGCGCCCCCGTGACGCGCGTGCGCGGGGGAGCCTTTACCCCCTGCCCCATCGAGGGGGGCGCGCGCCTCGTCTTCGCCGGATACGAGGCGTCGCAATACCAGGTGTGCGAGACGGAGATCCCGGGCGACCTGACATGGCAGGATCTCCCGCAGGACGCCCCGGAGGAGACGAGCGAACCGGTGTGGGACGACGGTGCCGCCGCGCCGTACGCCACGGATTGGCACCTCGACTCGATCTTCCCCCTGGGCCCCTCGGTCCTCGTCTCGTTCAGCGACCGGACGGGACGGCACACGGTCGCCCCATTCGCGGCGGCCAGTTCGGACCTGGCGGGGAGTTCCTATGCCCAGGGCGGCGTCGAGTACCGGAACACCACGATGACGGACACCTGGGCCGCCTCCGCAGGCGCCTGGCACGAGGCGCGCCCCTCGCAGGCCGCGCGGGATGCGGGCCGGACCTGGACGAACCGCCGCGTGGCGTTCGCGGACGTGGGCGTCTCCCGTCCCCTGACCCCGTACCTCGAGGGGAGCCTGGGACTGTTCGCGGCGGAGGTGACCGAGCGCTCCTCGGTGTCGCGCGGCGCCCGCGACCGGGAGACGCAGACCGCCTGGGTCGCGGCGCTCGGCCAGGGGTACGTCACGGGGCACACGCTCACCCCCACCGAGGGGGACGCCCTGTTCGCGCGCGCGATGTCGTTCACCGAGGACCTGGGCGGCGACCGGGACGAGTTCCGCACCGACCTCGTCGGATCGAAGATCGTCTCCCTTCCCTGGCGGGAGGACCACCACCTGGCGGGACTCGCCGCCTGGACGCGCGTGCGGGGACACGACGTGCCGGACGACCGGCTCGTTCTGGGCGGACTCCCCTGGGACGGGCCGCGGGGATTCAACGGCGCGGTCGCTGGAACCGACCGGCTCTCGACCCGCCTGGAGTACGGCTTCCCCTACTGGCGGGAGATCAACTGGGACCCGGAGATGTACGGCCTCTACCTGAAGGACCTGCGGGGGAACGTCTTCTGGGACACCGGCGGGATCGGAAAGCGCGTCAACACATGGGATGACATCCTCGATCACCAGTCGGCCGGCACAACGCTCCAGATGGACCAGTTCCTATTCCAAAAGTTCCCGGCGCGCCTCGAGCTGCGCGTCGTGCGCCGCATCTCGGAGCACGACGGGTGGAACCTCGAATTCGGCGTGGGCGCGGGGTTTTAGGGTAGTCTGACCCGGGCGTGCACGCCCCCCTCCGCGCTTTCGGTAGACGTCTCCCCCGCCTCGCCTGGAGC
>JACQRN010000165.1 GCA_016206515.1 Planctomycetota bacterium
CCGGTTAAGGAGAGAGGGCGGCCGGGCGCGCCTACGTCGCGCCCTGCTTCTTGCCGATCGTCCAATTATACTTTTTCTGGAACTTCTCCACGCGCCCGGCGGTGTCCACGAACTTCTGCTTGCCGGTGTAGAACGGATGGCAGTTGCTGCAGATCTCGATCCGGATCGACGTGACGGTCGACTGGGTGACGAACGTGTTCCCGCACCCGCAGGTCACGGTCGCGGTCGCATAGTCCGGGTGGATCCCCTCGCGCATGGGGACAGGAAAATACTCGGATAAGATGGCGACGTCAATGCGGATGCGAAGGGTCATGCTGGCCGCAATCCTCCTCCTTGCCGCCCCCCCCTGGCTCCTCCGTCTTCAGGGCGAGGGCTGGGCCCCCTGGGAGGGATGGGTCCTCGCGGCCGCCTCTGCGCCCGTCGCCGGGGTGCTGGTCTCCTCGGTCGGGCTGGGGCGCTCCCTCGCCGCGTCGGCGGTCGGGGCTGTGCTCGCCGCGTTGTCCGGGGCGGGTGCGGCCGGGGCGTCGTCCGTCGCCTGCGTCGCGGCGTGGCTTGGCCTTTGGAGCGCGGGGTGCCACCTGCTGCTGCAGGGCGCGGGAACGGGGCGCGCCTCGGTCTGCGCATGCGTGCTGTGGGGAAGCATGATGCTCCCGGTCCCCTGGGGGCGCGCGCTCGATGCGATGCAGAGGAACGCGCCGGGCGCCTTCCGGATGACGCGGTGGGTCCTGGCGGCCTCCGCCGCGGTCCAGGTCGACCGCTCCGGCGGCGGCGATCCGATCCACCGGCCGTGGCTCTACCGGCTCGGGTACGGCGACTACCTGCTCGGCAGACCGCCGGGGGCGTGGTGGCTGCCGTCGGCGGTCCTCGCAGCAGGTTTGGTTTCCCGTGCGATCCGGCGTACCTCCCCCGCATCTCGCGCGGGTCGCGCCCCTCCTGTCTCCTGACTCCTGTCTTCTGACTCCTGTCCTGCGGATGCTACACTCCTCATCCGGATGGACCTCCTGTCGAATCCTTGGGCCGGCATGGCGCTCGTCGGGGTCCTCGCCCTCATCATCGGAAGCCACCTGAACGTCTGCATCGTGCGGCTTCCCCAGGGGCAGTCGATCCTGACGCCGGAGTCCTCGTGCGTCCGCTGCCGTACGCCGATCCGCTGGTACGACAACATCCCGGTGCTCTCCTACCTTCTCCTGCGGGGGCGCTGCCGCTCGTGCCGGGAGGGGATCTCGATCCGGTACCCGATCGTGGAGCTCACGACGCTCGCGATCCTCCTCTACCTGTTCGGCTGGGAATTCCAGCGGCCCGGAGGGCACCGGGACTGGGGGATCTTCCTCGGGCAGCTGCTCGTCGTCTCGGCCCTGATCGTCTCCACGTTCATCGATTTCGAGCATCGGATCATCCCCGACGAGGTCACGATGCCCCTGATTCTCCTGTCCCCGGTCCTCTCGGCGATCTATCCGCGCCTGCACGTCGCCCCGTGGCCGCTCGATCTGGGCACCGCCGCCGTCGCGTCCGGCACGTGGGAGGCGGTGGTTTCCTCCCTGGCGGGGATCGCCGTCGGGGGGGGGATGGTATGGGGGCTCGGTATCGCGGGGTCGTACCTGTTCAAGAAAGAGGCGATGGGGTTCGGGGACGTGAAGCTGATGGCGATGGTGGGGGGGCTTCTGGGGTGGCAGGTCGCGTTCCTGGCGTTCTGGATCGCCCCGCTGATGGGGCTCGTCTACGGGGTGATCGCGTGGCTGCGGACGGGGGACCGGTACATGCCGTACGGCCCGTTCCTGTCCCTGGCGACCCTCGTGGCGATGGCCCACCGGGTAGACATCGCGCGTTGGCTCGCGGGGCTTTCGGGCGCCGCGTAAAGCCTGCTCAGGGGGGGGAGGAGTAGACGCATGGCCGCGGCGACGCTTGAGGAACTGCTGCAACGGATGGTGGAGCGGGGGGCTTCCGACCTGCACGTGACGACCGACTCGCCGCCCCGGATCCGGGTCGACGGCGACTTGGTCCCGACCGAGCACGACATCCTGGGGCCCGAGGAGACCAAGCGTCTCGTCTACGGCCTCCTGACGAGCGAGCAGGTGGCCCGCTTCGAGCAGAACCGGGAGCTCGACTTCTCGTTCGGCGTCCAGGGGCTGGGCCGGTTCCGCACGAACGTCTTCCAGCAGCGCGGGGCGGTCGGGATGGTGCTGCGGATCATCCCGACGACCGTGGTCCCCCTCGAGAAGCTGGGGCTCCCGGTCGAGACCTGCAAGAAGCTGTGCATGCTGCCGAAGGGGCTGGTGCTCGTGACCGGCGCGACCGGAAGCGGGAAGTCGACGACGCTCGCGGCGATGCTCGACTTCATCAACCAGAACCGCCAGGAGCACGTCGTGACGATCGAGGACCCGATCGAGTTCGTGCACAGCAACAAGAAGGCGCTGTTCAACCAGCGGGAGGTCGGCTCCGACACGAAGGGATTCACGAACGCCCTGCGGGCGGTGTTGCGGCAGGACCCGGACGTCGTGCTCATCGGGGAAATGCGCGATCCCGAGACGATCTCCGCGGCGTTGACCCTCTCGGAAACGGGGCACCTGACCTTCGGGACGCTCCATACCTCGGATTGCGTGCAGACGATGAACCGGATCATCGACTCCTTCCCGGCCCACCAGCAGCCGCAGGTGCGGACCCAACTGTCGTTCGTCCTGCAGGCGGTCTTCTGCCAGCAGCTCCTGCCGAAGGCGAGCGGGAAGGGGCGCCTTCTCGCCTCCGAGGTGATGGTCTGCAACGCGGCGATCCGCTCGCTGATCCGCGAGGACAAGTCGCACCAGATTTACTCGCAGATCCAGACCGGCGGGCGGCAGGGGATGCGGACGATGAACCAGTCGCTTGCCGAGCATGTCGATCGCGGGAACCTCTCCTACGAGACCGTGATGGAGTACACGACCGATCCGGACGACCTGAAACGGGTCTTGAAGAGGGCGTAAGGAATGGAGTCAGGAGTGGGCTCCTCATGGTCCGGCTGACCCGATTGAGTTCCAAGAAGCTCGGCGAGATCCTCCTCGAGGGGGAACTCCTCGACAAGGACCGTCTGGAGCATGCCCTTCAGGAGCAGGCGAAGAGCCATGAGCTCCTGGGGGAGGTGCTCGTCCGCCTCGGGTACGTGACCGAGCTCGACATCGCCCGGTCGCTCGCGACGCAGTTCGCGCTGCCGTTCCTCAACGTCTCCCAATACGACGTGAACCGGGACGTCCTGGCCCGGTTCTCCCCCGCCATGCTCATGGAGCACCAGTGCCTCCCCCTGGACCAGATCGGGCAGGTCGTGATCCTGGCGATCGGGGGGCCGATCGACGCCAAGGTGATGGAGCAGTTCGAGCGCGTCGCCGGGTGCGAGGTACACTTGTACGTGAGCACGTCTGCGGAGATCGAGAAGGCGCTCGACAAGTACCTCGCGGAGCGCGACAAATGACGCGGAAGACCGTTCTGGCATCGTGTTTCCTGGCCCTGGCGGCCTGCGGCTGCTGCCGCGGCGGGAACCACGGCCCCGTACGGCCGGATTGGGTGGACCGCGACGTGGCCGAGCGGGAGGCGCGCTCGGTCTTCGCCTCGTACTGCAAGGCGATCGTGGACCAGGACGTGGAGGCGATGTTCGCGCTCCTGTCCTCGGGCCGACGGGCGGAGTTCCTGCGCGAGTTCGGCAGCTTCGAGTCGTTCGCCGCCGAGGCCCGGCGCACCTGGATGAGGCAGTACCGCTCCCTGGCCGACGGGGCGCAGGTGATCCGCTGCATCGGCCCGCTCCTGTCCGATCCGACGGTCGACCTGACGATCCTGATGGGGGACGGTTCCCAGCAGAATTTCCGCCTCGTGCGCGAGGGGGCCGACTGGCGTGTCAGCCAGGGGTGGCGGGACATCCGGGAGACCGTCCGGTGATGGGGAAGTTCGACAAGAAACTCCACGCGGTCCTCGTCAAGCGCGGGGCCGTGGACGCTGGCGTGGCGGACCAAGCGCTCACCGACGCGCAGGCGAACGGCAAGGGGTTCTGCGACCTCCTCCTGGAGCGCAAGGCGATCCTGGAGAACGACCTGATCGGGTGCGTGGCGCAGGAGATGAACCTGGCGCCGATCGACCTGCGGCGGTTCGAGGCGGATCCGGACGTTCTCGAGGACCTGCCGCAGGACCTGGCGAAGTACTACGGGGTCGTGCCGATCGCGAAGGTGGGGAAGATCCTGACCGTAGCGGTCGCCAACCCGTTCGACATCGTGAAGCTCGACGACATCGAGATCGTCACCGGGTGCGAGCTGCGTCCCGTGGTCTCCAGCGAGGCGACGATCCGCGCGACGATCGACCGGATCTACAACCCCGGCGAGAAGGAGATGACGGACCTGTTCGACAAGATGAGCGGCGCCGAGGTGGAGCTGAAGGAGAAGCCGGAGGAGGAGCAGGTCGACCTGACGGCGATCACCAGCGACGACGACTCCTCGCCGGTCATCAAGCTCGTCAACCTGATCATCTACCAGGCGATCCAGAAGAAGGCGTCCGACATCCACGTGGAGCCGTTCGAGAAGGTGCTGCGGGTCCGCTACCGGCAGGACGGGGAATTGAGCGAGGCGATGACCCCCCCGAAGAAGATGCAGGGGGCGATCTCGTCGCGCATCAAGATCATGGCGGACCTCGACATCGCCGAGCACAACCGGACCCAGGACGGGAAGTTCCAGCTGAAGGTCGACGGGCGGCAGATCGACTTCCGCGTCTCGATCCTCCCGACGGTGCACGGCGAGAAGGTCGTCATGCGGATCCTGGACTCCACGAACATCACGCTGGGGCTCGAGCAGCTCGGGTTCGAGGACAAGGCGCTCTCGGACTTCAAATGGGCGCTCTCGCAGCCGTACGGGATGGTCCTGGTCACGGGCCCCACCGGGAGCGGCAAGTCCACGACGCTCTACTCCGCGCTGAAAGAGGTGATGACGGATTCGGAGAACATCGTGACGGTCGAGGACCCGGTGGAGTACCAGCTGCACGGGGTGAACCAGGTCCCCGTGAACCCCAAGCGCGGGCTTACCTTCGCCGCCGCGTTGCGCGCGATCCTGCGGCAGGACCCCGACACGATCATGATCGGGGAGATCCGCGACCAGGAGACGATCGACATCGCGATCAAGGCGGCGCTCACAGGGCACCTGGTGCTCTCGACGCTGCATACGAACGACGCGCCGGGGACGATCTCCCGCATGGTGGACATGGGGGTGGACCCG
>JACQRN010000179.1 GCA_016206515.1 Planctomycetota bacterium
CGCAGGGCGTCGCAGTAGCCTTTTCCGACCCGATGCGACGTCGTGCAGCCCTGTGCATCGCGCTCCTGCTGTGTCTTCTGGGTTCCTTCGTGCGCCCCGGGACGGCGGCGGCGGAGCCGACCCCCTTCGAGGAGGAGGAGAGGCGCCGGGAATTGGAGGAGGAGGCCCAGCGACGCCTTCTGGCGGGGAACCGCTGGTTCCACTTCCGCGACCTCGACTGGGGGGGGTGGCTTCGGTCCGGGGTGTTCTGGATCGAGGACCGGCCCGATACCTCGACGGTCGCGTCGAACGACATCGGGCTGCGGGACGCCGACCTTCGGTTCTGGGTCCACTGGAAGGCCGCCGATACGCACGAGTTCTTCGTCCGCTCGAAGATGCGATACTTCGACTACTCCCCCGGGGACGAGCCCGGCCGGATCGAGGAGGACTGGGAGACCCTGGAGGTGGACCAGGGGTACTACGCCTGGACGGGGCGGTGGACGGGTCGCGACGGGATCTGGAAGCCGGTCGAGGCGAGGGTCCAGGCGGGCCGGCAGTTCCTGCAGGTTGGAAACGGGATCGCGTACAACCAGGTGAACGACGGCGTGCAGGCGGTCGTGCGGTACCCGCGCTGGCGGGGGACGGTGCTCGCCGCCGAGACCGACCACGACGACGAGAACATCGATGGGAGCGAGGCGGTCGCCCGCCATTCCCGCCGGAGGTTTTACGGGGCGCAGGCCGACTATCTCGCGCTCGGTCGGCACTCCCCCTACCTGTACCTCCTGCACGAGCGGGACCATCCGGACGAGCGCCCCAACTCGTCGCGCGAGTTCGACTACGACGCGATCTACACGGGTGTGGGAAGCGAGGGGGAGTTCTTCCACCGCCTGGTCCGGTACCAGGCGGAAACCATCGAACAGAGGGGACGCAGCTACGTCCGCCGCACGACCCCGATCCGGGTGCTCTCCGAGCCGATCGACGCGCGGGCGTTCGACGGGGGGCTGACCTGGTACCCGGAGGTCCGGGGCCGTCCGAGTTTCGGCGCGCGGTTCGCACACGCCTCCGGGGACCGGGATCGCGACTCCCCGACGATCACCGACCTCGGGAACGAGCCGGGGACCGACGACAACGGGTTCCTCGGGTTCGGGTACGCCTTCACCGGGTACGCGGCGGGGTTCCGGCTGGCGAACCTCCGGATGTGGCACGCCAGCGCGACGTTCCGGCCGTTCGACACCTCTTCCCCGGTCTGGAAGGATATGGAGGTGGGGGTGCACTACCTGAACTTCGCGAAGGACACACGCCAGGGGGGGATCTCCGACGTGCGCGCGACCGAGCCGGAGCACGAGATCGGGTACGAGTGGGCCTCCTCGGTGAACTGGCGTCCCCTGTCGGACCTCGTGGTGCGGCTGCGGTACGGGCGGTTCTCGGCGCGCGACGCCTACCCGCTCGACACCGACCGGGACTTCTTCGGGTTAACGGCGACGGTGCTGTTCTGACGGGAGGAGGGGTGGAGTGAGATATGTGAACGCGTCATCCACGGTACGAGCCGGGCCCCCGACCCCCTGTCGTCCCGAGGGGCGCGATGTTTCCGCGGACCGAGGGACCTATGTTGAGCGCTCGATCGATGAACACAGGTCCCTCGTCGCTCGGGCGCAGTTCGTTGGCTCCTCGGGACGACAGGAGGCAGACGCCCCGGGCCCTCTTCTGCGGGCGTTCCTGGCTCCCCTCCTGGCGGTTGCTCTCCTCGCGTCCGGTCTGCCCGCCGAGGAGCCCGCGGCCGGCACGCCGGGCTCCACCTCCTTCTATCGGGATCTGCTCGAAAGGGAGGCCGCGACGTTCGGCGACGGGTGCCATGTCGTCCATACGCTGATGGCCGGGCTGGATGTGCAGGTCGACTTCGACGCAACGGTCGCGGCGCTTCGCGAGGCGGGGGTTCTTCCTCGCGAGGACAAGTCCTGGATCGCCCCGGAGGGGCCCCTGACCAAGGGGCGCCTGGCGCTGATGTTCTGCCGCGCCCTCGGGATCCGGGGCGGCCTGATGCGGCGCATCCTTCCGGGCTCCTCGCGCTACGCCTACAAGGAATTTCTGACCCTGGGGTTCATGGAGTCGGGCGGGGAGCGCCAGGGGCTCTCCGGCGCGGAGGTGATCAGCATCCTGTCGCTTTGCCAGGAGTGGCGCGAGGCGCAGGGCGGGAGCGGGGGGTAGAATGGCGCGAATGGAGATCGCGAAGGTTCTCGGGACGTCCGCCCTCGGCGCCGCGGCGTTGGGATTCCTCCTTTTCCCGGTCCTGACGCCGGCAGAGGATTCGGCTCCGGTGCCGGAGGCGGAACCGGAGGCGCCCCCCGGGGATCCGGCGGCGGAGGCCCGCGCGCCTCTTCTCGTCACGATCATCCAGGTCGAGGGTTCGGTCGAGGTCCGCCTCCCCGGCGAGGAAGCCTGGAAGCCGGCGGCGGTCGACATGACGCTCCCCGAGGCGAGCGAACTGTCGACCGGTTTCGCCTCGCGCGCCGCGTTCCGGACGCCCGAGGGGGCGACGCTCCTGGTGCGGCCGCTCACCCAGCTGAAGATCGGCGCGGCGTACCGCGAAGAGGACGTCTCGCGCCTGGAGGTCGAGCTGAAGATCGGCAAGATCCGCGCGGAGGCGTCCGAGCTGACCGGCGAGTCGGACCTGCGCGTGCGCACGCCGCGCCTCACCGCCTCGGTCCGGGGGACCGTCTTCGAGTTCCAGTCCCTGGCGCACCGCGACTCTCTGTTCGGCGTGGAAGGGGTCACCCGCGGGACCGACCCGTCGGGGCTCGCGCGGGACCTGCACGCGCGCGACGCGACGAACGAGCGGATGGTCCAGTGCCTCGAGGCGATGCGGATGGAGAGGGTCCTGGACACCACGGTCCAGGGGCTCTCCTTCGGCGAGGGGCGGATCAACCAGAAGGAGGCGATGGGGCACCTCGTGTCGATCGTTCCGAGCGGCCTGGGGCTCCGCACGGGGATGCCCTTGCAGGACGGGTACCTCGGCCAGCCCGGGGCGGTCCAGTTCATCTGCCCCTGGGGGACTCCCGAGGCGAGGCAGCGCGAGTACGACAAGCTTCTGCTCTCCCCGTTCCCCGCGCCGGGCTCGCCGAATCCCTGGAACGAACTGAGGGACTTCCTGTCGACCGGGGATGTATCGCTGAAACCCGCGGCCGAGATCGACCTGAAGAACCTGTACGATTTCCACGCCGAGTACCGCCCCTGGATGCGGGACCTGAAGAACTGCACCCCGCACGGGCAGACGCTGCCGGATCCGCCGCCGTAGGAAGCCCGGATCGTGCGACGTCCGGCGCGAGGCGTCCGGCAGGCCGTAGACTTCCGTTTTCGTGAAACCCATCCTCCTCGCACCCCTCGGGATCGCCCTCTCGCTGGGGCTCGCCGCCACGCCGGTCGGGACCCGGCTCGAGGCGATCGGCGAGGACCTGCGCTTCCGGTGGCGGAGCGCCCCGGAGTCGTCGGACAACCTTCTGCACATCGACATCGACGACGCCTCCATCGAGCGGGTCGGCCGGTGGCCGTGGTCCCGTGTCACGCAGGGGCGCATCCTCCGGACCCTCGGTTCCCTGGGGCCCTCGGCGGTCCTCGTCGACATCGAATACCCCGATCCGTCCGGTCCGGAGCTCCGTCCGCGCGCTGAGGTCGAGGAGATCCTGGCGGATCCGGAGGGGGCCGCCTTCGACCGGCTCCTGGTCGATCCGGACGCCGAGCTGGCGGGCGCCATCTGGGAGGCGGAGTGCGTCCATCTCGCGTACCACTTCGAGGACGATCCGAAAATCGTGGACGGGGTGTGGGAATGCTCATCGCCGCTCCCTCCCCGAGCGGCGTTCGTCGAGGCGGCGCGCGGGACCGGGTTCGTCGACGTCCGGGGCGACCCGTTCGACGGGGTCCTGCGCAAGGCCCCCCTGTTCATCCGTCACCAGGGACGGCTCGTCCCGAACCTCGCCCTCGGGTACTGGCTGGACGGCTGCGACGCGGCGTTCCGCTCGGCCTGCTCCGTTCGGGACGGAGTCGTATCCGTTCCGCGCCGTCCTCCCTTGGGAGGCATGATCCGGATCCCGGTCGACGGCGAGGGGGGCGCGACGATCGATTGGGCGGACACCGGATCGACGGGGGAGACCTGGGAGACCCACCTGGGGCCGCACCTGCCGTGCGCCGCGCTGTTCGACCTGTGGGAGTTGAGGGAGCTGGTCGTCCAGGGGATGCGGGAGCTTCATCGGGGGATCGCTCACCGCCTCACGGAGGAGTGGCTGGTCTCCTACGGCGAGCTCCAGGCGGAGCATCGCAGGGCGATGGGGGAGAGAGAGCGCGCCGCGTGCGACGCGGCGGGGCTCGCCCTGCGCAACCGGATTGGCGAAGCGGGGGGGATCTGCGTACGGATCCGTGGGGAGATGGCACAGATGCTCGCGGGCGGCTCCAGCGCCGCGCGGCAGGTCGGGGATGCCCTGGAGAAGGTCGAGATGTGCGCTCTCCGTGAACGCGATCTCACTTCGCGCCTGGGCGATCTAGTAGAGGGGAAAACCTGCTTCCTCGGCGCCGTCTACTCCGCCGGGACGGACTTCCGGGCGATCCCGACCCGCGCTGCCTTCCCCGGCGTCGCGGTCCACTCGAACCTCCTCGATATGCTCCAGAAGGAGCGGTTCGTCCGGCGCTTCCCGGGGTGGGCGAGGCCCGTCGCGATGATCGCGGCGGGGCTCCTGGCGGCGTGGGCCGCGATGCGCCTCCAAGTCGGGGCCGGCGGGACTCTCCTGGCGTCGTGCGGCGGGGCGTACGTCGGCGCGCTCGTGTTCCTATTCGGCCGATGGGCGTGGATGGGGCCGATGGCCGCGCCTCTCCTCGCGCTCGGGGTCAACTACACCGCGCTCACCGCCTACCGGCAGCTGACCACCGAGAAGGACCGGCGCAGGATCCGGAAGATGTTCGAGCTGTACCTCTCTCCGTCGGTCATCATGGAGTTGGAGAAACACCCGGAGATGCTCCAACTGGGCGGGGAGGAGCGCGAGATCACCTCCTACTTCTCGGACATCCAGTCGTTCACGCCGATCGCCGAGGGGATGAGCTCCCCGGAGCTGGTGGAACTGCTGCGGGACTACTTCGACCGGATGACGCACGTGGTCCTGGAGCATCACGGCACGCTGGACAAGTACGTCGGGGACGCGATCGTCGCGATCTGGGGGGCGCCGATCCCGCAGGGGGACCACGCCCTGCGCGCGGTCCGGACGGCGCTGGAAAGCCAGGCGGCGCTGGCGGGTCTGCGGGAATGGCTGCGCGTCGAGGGGAAGCCTCCTTTGTTTATGCGCATCGGGATCAACTCCGGCAAGGCCGTGGTGGGGAACATGGGATCCACCGAGCGGTTCAACTACACGGCGCTCGGCGACACGGTGAACCTCGCCGCGCGCCTCGAGGGGGCGAACAAGCCGTTCGGGACCTGGATCCTGATCGGTCCGGGGACGCACGCGGCGGTCCGCCACGAGATCGCGTGCCGTAGGGTCGCTCACCTCGTCGTCCTGGGCCGGTCCCAGCCGGTCTGGGCGTACGAGCCGATCGCCCCCGAGGCGGGGCTCCCGCCGGAGCGGCACGCGTGGCTCGACGCGTACCACCTGGCGCTCGACCAGTACGTGAAGGGGGACCTCCCCCTGGCGCGGACGATGTTCGAGGGGGTCCTCGCGCAGACCCCGGACGACGGCCCCTCGCTCTTCTACCGCGGCGAGTGCGCGCGCCTCGCCGGTGCGCCGCTCCCCGATGGGTGGGACGGGAGGGTGGTGCTGGATGTAAAGTGAGCGGCCCTCTCCACCCCCTTTCAAAATGAAAGGGCCGCTCATCCTGAGCCAAGCGAAGGATCCATGTGTTTCGAGGTAGGGCGGACTTGATGTCCGCCCGTGTGTGCTGGGCGCGGATCAACCGCCCCCCACCGTTGTCACAGGACCGTATGTTCGCGATCGAGGTATCCTGGCGATCCTATGGCCGAGGTAAGGGAGATCACCTGCGACGTCGTCGTCCTGGGTGGCGGGGTCGCCGGCCTCTGGATCCTCGACGCCCTGCGCAGATCGGGGACGCGCGCCCTCCTGGTCGAGACCGGCGCGCTCGGCTCGGGGCAGACGATCACCGCCCAGGGGATCCTGCACGGCGGCGTGAAGTACGCGCTCTCCGGCGCCCCCTCGGACGCCGCGCGCGCCGTGCGGGACATGCCAGACCGATGGCGGAGATCGCTCACTGGTGTTGAGGAGCCGGACCTTACCTCGGTCCACCTGCGCGCGCCCGTCTGTCATTTGTGGGGCGCCGACACGCTCCGCGGCATGGCGGGGCTCCTCGGCGCGCGCGCCTTCCTGCGCGCCTCGCCGGAGAAGGTCGCCGACGCGGAGCGCCCCGCGTCGCTCGCGCGCGTGCCGGGCGCGGTCCTGCGCGTGCCGGAGCCGGTCCTCTGCCCGAGATCGCTCCTGGAGGTGCTCGCCGAGCGCAACGCGCCGTTCCTCCTCGCGGCGCGCGCCGTCTCGCCGCGCCGCGTGGAAGGGGGGGGGAGCGAGGTTCTCCTGGGGGATCCCCGGGGCGGGGCGGATCTGCTGGTGCGCGCGCGCATGCTCGTCCTATCCGCCGGGGCAGGGAACGAGTCGCTGCGCGCCGGCCTGGGGCTCCCTCCGGGCGCGATGCAGCGCCGCGCGCTCCACGTCCCGCTCCTGCGCGGGGAGATGCCGACACTGAACGGGCACTGCGTCGAGGGGGCCTCGGTCCGCCTGACGGTGACCACGGGGCGCGACCGCTCGGGGCGCGTTGTGTGGCACCTCGGCGGGGGGCTCTCCGAGGAGGGGGTCCGCCTGGAGCCCCCGGCGCTCCTGCGCCTGGCGCGCGCCGAGGTGGAGAGGCTCCTTCCGGGGACCGACCTGTCCGGCGCGCAGGGGGCGACGTTCCGCGTCGACCGCGCGGAGGGGCGCGGCGAGGGGGGGAGCATGCCGGGGGACGTCACGGTCCTGCGGGATGGGGACGTCGTGACCGCCTGGCCGACCAAGCTGGTGCTCGCTCCGCGCCTGGCCGAGCGCGTCCTGGACCTGCTGCAGTTGGCGGCCTGCAGCGGAAGGGAGGAGGCGTGGCGCGCGGAGGCCACCTCGCTCGCCTGGCCCTCGTCGCCGGTCGCGCCTCTGCCGTGGGACCGGGAGGACCTGACATGGACCGGACCCTAGGGCGCGGCGGCCCGGCGGTCTCCCCGCTTGGGTACGGCGCCTTCAAGATCGGGCGGAACGCAGGGGTCAAGTACGCTTCTCCCTACGACCTGCCCGACGAGGTGACTGCCGCGCGGCTCCTCAACGGCGTCCTCGACATGGGGATCCGTCTTATCGACACCGCCCCCGCGTACGGGACGAGCGAGCAGAGGATCGGGCGCGCGATCGCGCATCGCAGGTCGGAGTTCGTTCTGTCGACGAAGGCGGGGGAGCGGTTCGAGGGGGGGCGCTCCTCGTGGGACTTCTCGGGGCCGGCGATCGAGAGGAGCGCGGAGGAGAGTCTCCGGCGCCTGCGGACCGACGCCGTGGACCTGCTTCTGCTCCACTCCGACGGGCGCGACATCGAGATTCAAAGGGAGGAAACAGGCGCGGTCGCCGCCCTGTGCCATCTGAAGAGGCGCGGGCTCGCGCGCCGCATCGGACTGTCGGGGAAGACGCCCGAGGGGGCGCGCTCCGCGCTCGCCTGGGCGGACGTGCTGATGGTCGAGTACCACCCGCGGGATCGCTCCCACGAGGGGGTGATCGCCGAGGCCGCCGCGCGCGGCGTCGGGGTGCTCGTCAAGAAGCCGCTCGGGTCGGGGCGCCTCGATCCCGGGGAGGCGATCCGGTTCGTTCTGGGGAACCCCGGCGTCTGCGCCGGCGTGGTGTCGTCCCTCTCCCTGGCGCACCTGCGGGAGAATCTCGCGGGGGCTGGAGCGAACCTCTAGCGCGCGCCCGGGGGGGCGGCTGGCGCCGACGGGGCGGGGGGGAGCCGGTCGAGCGCGCGGCGGGCGTTGCGGTTGTCGGGGTCGGCGGCGAGCGCGGAGGTGAAGGCCTCGCGCGCCTCCTCGATCATCCCCTGCGTCTGGCACCACTGCCCCAGGCGCAGGAATGCGCTGGCGCCGCCGTCGGCGACCGCCTCGCGGCGGCGGCGGTAGTCGTCGCGGACCTGTTGCACCCGCTCGTCCTCTCGCACCTTCTCCCGGAACCACGCGAGCGCCTCCGAGGCGAAGTCCCCTCCCGGGGATATGCAGTTGTAGTCCGGCTGCGGGAAGTTGCGCCCCTTGGGGTAGCATTCGACCGTCGCGTCGCGCACGCCCATCCCTTCCCAGAAGCGGCGCACGCCGGCCGCCTGGGCGGGGTTGTAGCCGCGGTCGGCCTGCTTGTAGTCCTCGCCGGTCAGTTTCATGCGGACATGGACGTCCCGCAGCTGCGAGCGGCGCTCCCCGTCCAGCCGCGGCCACTGGGATTCCTCCATCCAGTCCGGGCGGTTGGGGATCCTGTACCCGAGGGTCGAGTCGCTGTAGCCGAAGCGGAAGAGGTCCGGTCGCGCCACGAGGTGCGAGTAGACCCAGGTGGTCCGCCAGTCGGTCACCAGGATCCGACGGCGGTCCACGGCGAAGACGCGGTCGAGGTTCTCGACGATCTCGACGGAGATCGAGATGTTGTAGTCGAGCGTCCCGCCCGACACGTTGATGGGCGAGGCGATGAACCCCTCGAAGCCGCTCCAATGGTCCAGCTCCACCGCCGCGCGCCCCTCCTGGGTGTTGAACGACCAGCAGATCAGCAGCGGCAGCGGGCGAGCCCGCGAGGCCCCGTCCGGGATCTGGAGCCAGTAGCGGACCGGCCTGCCCCCATGGTCCACGATCCCCTTCCCCTGGACCTCATGCCGGCCTGGGGTGCGCGGGAATGCCGGATCGCCCTCCCCCTGCGCCGCGCCTGGGGCGCCCCCCAGGGCCTCCAGGCACTGGCGGGCCCGCGAGTGGCGGGGGTCGAGTTCGAGGACCTGTGCGTACAGCGCCCGGGCTTCGTCGCGGAGCCCCTGCTCCTCGCACCACCGCGCGAGCTGGTAGCGGCCCACGACGTCGCCGTCCTGGAGGGCGTCGCGCCGGCGCTCGTACTGCGCGCGGGGGGGATCCTGGGCCTCGATCGGCGGAGCCACTCCCCCCGCCGACGCCAGGAGGGCGACCCACGCCGCGGCCCAGCGTGTCGCGTACCGCACCTTCCCCCAATGGTACTCGCCGCCGACACCGTTTTGGAGTCTGTGGCATAACCCATTCGGCGACCAGGAGTACGAGCGTCTTCTCCTCGGCGTGCAAAACCTCCCAAGGCGTACCAGGACTGGGCGGTCGAGCAGACGCGGCAGGCCCTGACGGACGACCAGGCGGCGCTCGTCGTCTGCATGGTCGATTTGACCTACTTATCATAATACGGTAATATTCTCCTGTGATCCGCGGGTTCGGCGACCGGCTCTCGGAAGACCTGTTCGAGGGCCGCCGGACGGGGCGCGCGAGGAGGTTCCCGGCGGACCTGTGGCGCGCCGCCCGGCGGAAGCTGCTGTACCTGCACGAGGCAGAGGACCTGGCGGATCTGCGGGCATTGCCGGGAAACCGTCTGGAGGGATTGAGGGGGGACATGCGGGGGGTCTGGTCGATCCGGATCAACGATCCGTGGCGCGTGGTCTTCCGGTGGGAGGCCGGGCACGCGTCCGACGTCCGGGTGATGGACTACCACGGGTAGGGAGGTAAGGAGGAGATCATGCGCCAGCCAAGGAATCCGATCCATCCCGGGGAGATGCTTCTGGAGGAGTTCCTGAAGCCATCGGGAACGACGCAGGTGGCGTTCGCGCGGAAGGTCGGGTGGACGCAGGCGCGGCTCAACGAGCTGATCAAGGGGAAGCGCGGAGTGACGGCCGATGCGGCGCTGGATTTGGCCGAGGCGCTCGGCACGACCGCGAAGCTCTGGCTGAACCTGCAGGCGACCTGGGATCTAGACCGGGCGAGGAAGCGGCGCGGGGCGGCGTAGCCGATTCGGCGCGCGACCATCGGGCGGATCGAATACGACCCGGACGCCCACAAGGCGCGGATCGGGTTCAAACGGGTGCCGGTGGCGGGATCGGCCACGCCCGCTGCAACTCCCGGTCCGGACCCGGGAAACAAAACTCCGCATCTCATGAGTCTGGCGGGGGGAGGAATGGATACTGACCCGCGGATTTCCTGGGACGACCCGGCAGAGTGGGAGTGGGAGGATCTGCTGCTCGAGCCCCGGTGGCCGGAGGTGGAACTGGTCGGGGCGTAGGAGGCAAGCCTCAAGGGGAGGGCGTGCTGGCACCCTCCCGTACAGAGGAGGGACGGCCCCGGTTTGTGTCCTTGACCCCCCCCTGGGGCCCGGTAGCCCCCTCCCTGGACGTTTTCTGATGCCGGGTCTTGATCACTCGTCGGGTGGATCCTCACTGCATCGTGAACGGCAGAAGATGTGCGTTTGCTGCTACCACGGGTTCGACCCCCAGCGCGCATGACCGGGGTACTGTCCCCCGCTGCGCGAAGGGGAGGGGCTCGCGGGGCGGTCCACTCCTCGCGCGTTTTTCTTGTTGCGATTGAGTCTCAACTTCAATAAGCTCCCCAGCATGTTGAGAATGAGTGTCAAGAACAATCGCCTTGTCCAACGCGCCTCCTCGCCACGATCAGCGGGGCGGGGGCACCCGCGTCGGCGTGCGGCCTGGCCAAGGTCCGCGTCGGCTTCCCCCGGAGGCTTGGTCTGTAGGGAGGTCATGTATGTTCTGGGACGCTTCCCTGATTGATCTCTTCAAGAAAGGCGGCTTCGTGATGTGGCCGCTTCTGGCTTGTTCGCTCGCCGGGCTCGCCATCGTCCTGGAACGGGCTTTCTACTTTTTCCGCCTCCGGTTGCGTTACGACAGGTTCCTGGGGGAGCTCAAGTCGCGGCTCTCCCGGGGATCCGCGAATGCGGCGGTCGAGTACTGCCGGACGTACGCCAATCCGGTGCCGCATGTGGCGGCGGAATACATGCTCCATCTGGAGAACGACTCCGAACGGGAGGAGGCATTGAAATGCACCGGTTCCTACGCGATCGAGAAAGTGGAGGCGCACCTGCGCCCCCTGGCGACGATCGCGCATATCGCCCCGCTCCTCGGGCTCCTGGGAACCGTGACGGGGCTCGTCTCCGCCTTTCACCGCATCGAATCCCTCGGGGGGCAGGTCCAACCGGAGGTACTTGCCGGGGGCATCTGGGAGGCGCTCATCACCACGGTCGCCGGACTCCTGATCGCCATCCCTTGCATGGCCTTTTATCGCACCTTCGAAGGGATCGTCGACCGCGTCGCCCGCCGGATGCATCTGGTGGTTTCGGAACTCAACCGTTTCTTCGGGAAGCGCTCCGGCGAGCGCCTTCCTTCGGAAGAACCCGCGAAGACATGGAGGAAAACGCAAGCGGCGGAAAAGGAGGGGGCGGTCACGATCTGATGCACATCCTGCGCCCCAAGCGGTCGGGTCTTTCAATCGACATGACGCCAATGATCGACGTCGTGTTTCAGCTCCTGATTTTCTTCATGCTGAGCTCCTCGTTCTTGACGCCGTCGATCCGCCTCCTGCTGCCGAAGGCGGTCACCGGAGACAACCGGCTGACCCCGCGCCTGATCGTCAGCGTGGACAAATCGGGTCAGATCTTCCTGAATACGGAGCGGATCGATTCGGAAGCGCTCCAGACGGTTTTGGAAAGCCGTCTCGGCGAGGATCCCCAGCGCGCGGTGTGCGTCCGCGGCGATGAGGAGATGCCGTACAGGCTGTTTGTGGAGGTCGTGGACGCTGCAAGAAGGGCCGGTGCGCGGCAAATCAACGTCTTGCATCAGGGACGCCCTCAATGAGGATGCCATTCTCCTACCAACGGATCCGGACCTGCCCGTCGCTTCTGGCGTCCGTTGCCGTCCATGCCCTGGCCTTGTCTGGTCTTGCAACTGCGCATTCTCCTCCGCAATTCGCGCTCGACGCCGCTGAGAGCAGCGTCGAGATCTCTTGGGTCGAGGAACAGGTGCGAGAGGTTCCCCCTCCTCCCGCACCCCCCCTAGAGGAATCTGTCCTGACGCAGGAGCGAGCTGAAGAGTTTTTTGTCCCGGCGAGCGACGAGATCTCTCCTGCCGAAGAAGAGCGGAAAGACCCAGTCGTCCCTGTCGAGGAATCTGTCTCCTCCGAAGAAGACATCCGTTCCATGCCGACCCCGCCCGAGCGCGGGGTCGAGCAGGAATGCAGGCCGGATTACCTGCGCAACCCGCCTCCGGCGTATCCCCGGCTCGCCCTTGAACACGGGTGGCAGGGTTTGGTCTTGCTCCGGGCTCAGGTTCGTGCCGACGGCACGGCAGGGGACGTGGTGGTGGAGACAAGCTCCGGCTACCCGGTCCTGGACAGGGCCGCCCTTCGATCCGTGTGCAAATGGCGGTTTCTTCCTGCCCGTCTGGGCGATGTCCCCTTCTCTTCGACGGTGCAGGTTCCCGTGCGGTTCCGCATCGTGGAGGCTTCTCGATGACACCCTCCGCGGCGGAGCTTGTCCGTTGCGTCTGTGGGCGTCTCTTGGTCCGCCTTTTGGCAGAGGGGCGCCTCGAGTTGAGATGTCCGCGTTGCAAAAAGGCGATTGTCCTTCGGCTCCTTCCAGATGAACGCGGATTCCTGCGGCCCGCGATCCATGCATCCTGCGCCCAGCATCAGCAAGTGAAAGTGGAGGCGCGACCATGCAAGCACACAGAAGATGGTTGCTGGCGATTCCTGTCCTGATCTTCGTGGCCATCCCCACTCTGGTGACGCCGCAGGAAGAGGAGCGGAACCCGCGAGGCGGAGACCCGGAGGCGGAAGGTTCCGAGGTCCATGAACTTCCGGAGACCGTTGTGGTCTCGGAACGCGCGACTCCCTCGGCGGGAACAATCCGATCGGTGCGGGCCAACGGCGCCCTGGTTAGCGAGGGACGGACTGCGGGGGAAATGGTCCGGCACCTGCCGTCCGTCATGACGGGTGGCCCCCCAGGTGAGAATCGGGACGTCCGCTTGCGCGGCATGGACAAGGAGTTCTCGCAGATCCTCGTCGATGGACATCCCTTTCCTGATGGCGGGCAGAAACGGGAGATCAAGCTCGACCGGTTCCCGATGGATCTGGTTGAGCGGATAGATCTCATTCGTAATCCATCCGCCGAATTCGGCGGTCATGGAATCGCCGGCACGGTGAACATCATCCTTCGAAGACCTCCCGAGGGGCCCGAGTTCCGGGCCAGAACGCTCTACGGCCCGGACTCGCAACGAAATCTCTTTTTCTCCGCCGGTACGTCCTGGGGACCCTGGGGACTTCTGACATCCTTCAGCCAGTTGCTGGAACAACCCCAGAAGGACAAACGCGAGAATCAGCGAGTCTACCTGGCGAACGACTCGGTCAAGGAATCCAGGGGCATCGTGGAAAGGGAGCAGTCGAGGAGTGCCTCGAACACGGGGACTGCTGCCATCGACTACTGGATCGATGCGGAGACGCGTCTGCACGGGAGGGTCGTGGCGCTGGCGTACGACGAGAGCAAGGACAAGGATCGTACGGATCGGAGGTACAACGCGTCTGGGGTGCTGACGCAGACGGATGTCACGCGCGAACGGGAGATCAAGAATGAGGATGCAACCGACTGGCTCCTGGGTGTCGAACGGCGGACGGGGGAGGCCGACCGGCTCGCCTTCTCCCTGGGGTACGCCGAGGGGGAGGAGTCCAAGGACAAGGGGACGGAACTGGTGCGAAATGGGGTGTTCAACAACAGGACGCGGGAATTCGAGCGGAAGCCGGAGTACCTGTTCAACGCCCAGTTCGACTGGGCTGCCGAACATGACGGAGGCCTCGATGGTGTCTTCAAGACCGGTCTCCTGTTTGACGTGCGGGACCGGAGCCAGCGGAGACGGACCTTTAGCACGAATGCGGCTGGACTCGAGACCAACACGACAAAGTCCGTGAATCAGTACGACCTGCGCGAGCGGATCCACGCCTGGTACCTCCTCGATGAGTGGGAGGCCATTCCGGATACGCTCTTTCTGTCTCCTGGCGTTCGCGTCGAGTGGACGGATCTTCGATCATTCTCCGGATCGGGCGGGTCGGACAGGAACCGGTTCGAGGATACCATGCCTTCCGCGCATCTCCTCTGGCACTCCACCGCGCAGCTTGACGTTGAAGCCTCCTGTCGGCGGTCGTTGCAGCGGCCGCAGTTCGATCATGTGGTGCCGTCCCGGGAAGAGACCGCCACGGAGATCAAGGAGGGGAATCCCGCGCTCTCTCCCGCGCTATCAGAGAACTATGAGGTCGGGTTCACCCACCGCCTTGCCGGATTCCGGTGGGGAGCGAACACGTTTTACAGGGACATCGACGATCTGATCGCTGAACGGGATGTCGGGAATGACCCAACGACTGGCAAGAGAGTTCTGCGGCGGGAAAACGTCGGGCCCGCCCAGGTTCGCGGGATCGAGTTGGAGGCGAGGGCCGGGCCGGAGGCCTGGGGGTTGACGGCGAACTGGTCGCGTCTGGACTCGGAAACCGAGGACGACCTGTCGGACCAGACGGGAAGCCTCAAGGAGATGCCGAGTTGGACAGGAAATCTGATTCTGGACCTTCGTGCGCAGGACAGATGGTGGTTCCAGGCGACCGCGCACATGATCGGGCCGCAGGGAGGGACGGAGTTCACGCGGACCCAGACGACCCGGAAGACCCGGGAGTCGTACGAGCAGATCGACATGGCCTTTCGCGGACATCTCCCCAAGGGGTGGGCCGTGCTCGTTCGGGCTAACGACGTCTTCGGGGCCAGCCGCAGGGAGGAGATCGAGTTCAAGCGCAACTTGGCCAATCTGGAGAGGACCGACACGGACCGGGTGGAAGAAGGGCGCGATCCCGGTGTCTGGGTGGGAGTCGAGTGGAAATACTGACGGGCGCATTGTCGAGAAGCGCAGGTTCCGACCCGAGACGGGGTCAGGGGGCAACCGTGGAGACGCAGAGACGACCGAAGAACTGGCTGCTGATTAAGATCCGAAAATGGCACACATGGCTGGGCGTGGCGCTCTCCGCCTTCATCGTCTTGGTCTGCCTCACCGGCGTTTACCTCAATCACAGGGGTTGGTTTGAGGGAATGCCCCCTCGGGGTGCCACAGTGCCTCTGCTCTCAACGAACACGGATCCGCGTGATTTGCAGGTCAGTCTGGATCGTGCACTGGTGCTCGCCCGGGAACACCTGGGCGACGGTGTGCCGCTCGATCACGTGAATCTCAAGGTTGAGGAGGGTCGGCTTGTGTACAAGATCAAGATGTCCCCGACCTCCGGTGCCGAACGTGAGATGTTCGTGGATGCACAGACTGGGGCTCTCACCTTCTGGAAGATTGGCGGCTACACGGAAGAGTACGACGACGGAAACGGGAAAACAGGATCCGGCGTGCGCTGGGGCAAGCTGATGATGGATCTGCATACGGGGAAGTTCTTTGGTGGTGCCAGCGGGAAGCTGCTGATTGATATCACCAGCTTCACCATCCTCGTTCTGACCGTCAGTGGCGTTTATCTCTGGTGGCTCCCCTTGCAACGAAAGCGCCAGTCCCGACGTTCCTCCGAGGGCGCCGTGAAAGGTGGCCATGTCCAGCATGTGGAGTCCTGCCCGGGGAGTTGACGGTACGCCCCGGTAGCTGTGGAGCGGGAATCCGGGCGTCCGTCCGGGAATCGGCTGCGCATGGCGTCTCGTGCCATCCCACAACAGGGGTAGCCGCGTAAAGATTTTCTAAACTTCCCGCGCATCCCTCGCCCGAAAACTTGGCGCTCTACTATGTGGGGAGACTCGTACAGAGGGCGAAGGAGGCAGGGCTTCCGGGCTGGATTTTGCGGGAACCCGCTGAGGTCTACCACCGTAAGGCGCAGGAACACCTTTCCAGCCACCAACTTGCGGAGTTCCGCCGCTGCCCGCTGCTCCACCGCCGCCGGCAGCTGGGGCTCCTCAAAGACGAGGACCGCCCCGCCTACCAGGTCGGCCGAGCCGCCCACACGCTGATCCTTGAGGGGCAGGACACCTGCGACCGGGAGTATGCGGTCGGGGGCCCGGTCAACCCGAAGACCGGCGAGGTCTTTGGCCCTCGCACCAAGGCGTACCGGGACTGGGCCACCGAGCAGACGCGGCAGGTCCTGACGGACGACCAGGCGGCGCTCGTCGTCTGCATGGCCGACAGCGTCAAGACGCACGAGGTGGCGCGCGGCCTCCTGGCCGCCGGCATCCCCGAGGGGGTCGTCCGCGTCCCGCACTGCGGCGTCCCCTGCCAGATCCGGATGGACTGGTTCTTCTATGCATGCCGTTTGACGATATTATCTCGATAGGATATTATCTGGCGTGTGATCCAGGACTTCGCGGACAAGGACGCGGAGCGGCTGTTTCGCCGGGAACGGCCCAGGCGACTGCCCGCGGACCTGCATCGTGCGGCCCTGAAGAAGCTGTGGATGCTGGATGCAGCGGTTCGACTGGAGGACCTGCGAATGCCCCCCGGGAATCATCTGGAGAAGCTGTCCAAGGATCGCAAGGATCAGTACAGCATCCGCATCCACCGGCAGTGGCGGGTCTGTTTCGTCTGGACGGCGGGCGGGCCTGACCGGGTGGAGATCGTCGACTACCACGGATAGGGGGTGACGGGATGAACAGGAAGCTGGCGCCGATCCATCCTGGGGAGATCCTGCAGGAGGAGTTCATCGAGGCGCACGGGATCACGCAGTACCGCGTCGCCAAGGACACGGGAGTCCAGCCGCGCCGGATCAACGAGATCGTCCACGGTCGTCGGGCGATCACGGCGGACACTGCGCTGCGCCTGGGGCGCTACTTCGGGACCTCCGCCCAGTTCTGGCTGAATCTGCAGTCCAGGTACGATCTGGAGGTGGAGCGGGATCATCTCAAGCGGCGTCTGGAGCGGGAGGTCCGACCGTTGGGGCGGGCGGGGTAGGCGATTTCGAGCGGAGGGCAGCACCCCCTTGCGCCCCTGAGGCGGCGTTTCTCAACGGGTCCAGAGTTCCGACAGTGGAATGGCCAGGATGCGCGCGTCCGAGGTCGGGAGCGTGCTGGCGCCCGCGTACAGGATGATGCCGTGCTGGAAGTCCCTGCCGCACTGATCGGCCAGGCGGTGTAGGCCCCTGCCGTCCGCCGGGGTCACCGTCGACGAGGCCTTGACCTCCACTCCCCATGTCTTCCTGCCGCGCGTGACGACCAGATCGACCTCGATCTGGTCCTTATCCCGGTAGTGCCAGAAACGGAGATCCGGATCGGTCCAGGTGGCCTGCGCCATGATCTGTTGCACGACGAACGATTCGATAAACGGGCCGATCCTATCGCGCCGGTGGAGCCAGTCCTCTCCATGCCATCCGGTAAGGGCAGCGGCCAGTCCGCTGTCCGCGATGTGCATCTTGGGGGTCTTGATCAGGCGTTTTCCCTCGTTGTGGTGCCATGCCGGCAAGCGCCTGACGAGGAAGAGCCTTTCGAGAATCCCCAGGTACTGATCGATGGTCTCGCGGCGCATGCCCAGTTCCGTGCCGAGCGAGGAAAGGTTCAGCAGTTGCGCGGTCCGTATCGCGGCCATCTCCAGCAGGCGAGTCAATTCGTCGGCCTCCCGAACGCGGGCGACGTCCCGCACGTCGCGTTCGACAAGGGTCTGGATGTACTGCCGGTGCCATTGCCGCGCGCGGGAGGCCTCGCGTACGAGCGGGGGTGGGTAGCCCCCTTGCAGGATCCTGGAGATCAGTTCGCCCGGAGCATCCCCTGTGTCGCTGGAAAGTCGCGGGGCGAGGGTGCCGCCAAGAAAAGCCCCGAGAAATGCGCCGGGCCGTCTCGCCTTCTCGGATTCCGTCAGCGGATGAAGTCGGACGATCTCGATCCGGCCGGCCAGGGAGTCGCCGATCTTGGGAAGCAGGAGGAGGTTGGCGGAACCCGTGAGCAGGAACCGGCCCGGCTTGCGATCCCGATCGACGACGATCTTGATTGCGCGGAACAGCTCGGGGGCGCGTTGCACCTCGTCGATGATTAGGCGACCACCTGAGTATCCTTTCAAAAAACCCTGAGGGTCTAAGCGAGCGGCTGCCAGTACTGTGGCGTCGTCAAAGGTGACGTATTCTACTCTGTCCAGTTC
>JACQRN010000164.1 GCA_016206515.1 Planctomycetota bacterium
TCGTCCGGCGCGGGGAGGGGGGGCGGGTCACCCTGTGGCCGGTCAACGCGCTCGGGCCGGAGGTGAAGCGCCCGCCGCTCCCGCGGTCCGATGGCGTGGTCGGGTACGCGGCGGAACTCGTCGATGTCCCGCCGGAGGTGCGTCTCGTCGTGGATCGGGCGCTGGGCGATACCCTGGTCGTCGAGGATCGGGAGACCGCGCTGCGCCTGCGGCGGGAGGAGTGCTGGCTTCCCCTGGTGACCGTCGACGGGGAGCGGTTCGTCGACGGGAGCCACCAGGTCGCCGGGAGCGGGGAGGCGCTCGGGCTCGTCGCGCGGCAGGTCGAGATCCACCGGCTGAAGGAGGAGATCGAGGGGGACCGCTCGGCGCTCGACGCGGAATCGCTCGCGCGGGAGGCCGCCGCGCAGGAACGCGCGCGGCTCGCCGCGGAGCGCGAACGCCTGGAGACGGAGCACTCCGGCGTCCAGGAGGCGCTCTCCCGCGCCGCGCGGGAGCATGAGGTCGCGAAGGCGGCCCTCGACGAGGCGCGCGCCAGGCGGGCGCGGGAGGGGAATTCCGCCGCGGCCCTTCAGGAGGCGTGCGCGCAAGTGCGCGACCGGATCCTCCGGCAGGAGACCCTCGTGGCCGATGGGATCCGCTGCGCGCAGGAGCGCCGCGAGGAGGCGGCCTCCCTCGTGGAACGCCTGGGCGGGATGGAGACGACCTCACGTGCCCTGCAGGAGGAGACGGCCCGGTTTCGGGAGGGCGCGGCGCGCCTGCGGGAGCGGTCGGGCTCGCTGGGGGAGCAGCGGAGAACCTACCGCGAGGCGGCCTCGCTCCTGCATTCCCAGCGGGAGGCGGCCAGCGAACGCGCCTGTGCGCTCGATCGGCAGGTCGGCGAGGTCCGCGACGAGCAGGCTTCCCTTGTGCAGGCGAGCGAGGAGGCCGCTCGCCGCCAGGTCGAGGCGCGTGAGCGCGCCGAGGCGGCTTCCAGTGCCCATGACGCGCTCCAGCAGGACCACGCGGCATCCCGCGCCTCCCTCCAGGCGACCGAGCGGTCCTCACGCGAGGCGGAGCGGGCCCTCGACGCGGCGAGGGGGGATCTCGATCGTGCCGAGGCGAAGCGCGGGGAATGGATCGCCGAGCACCGCCGGGAGTGGGGGATCGACCTGGAGGCGGAGGGGGCTCCCGCTGGCGAGGAGGTTCGCTCCGAGGAGGACCTGGAGGGGCTCCTGCGCGCGGCGCGCGGGGCCCTCGAGAAGATGGGGAGCGTGAACCTGGAGGCGATCTCCGAGCAGGAGGAACTGGAGACGAGGGTCTCGTTCCTGGATATGCAGCTGAAGGATCTGACGGAGGCGAAGCGCGCGTTGGGGGACCTGATCGCGCGGATGAACGAGCTGTCGCGCGAGCGGTTCGCAAAGACTTTCACGGACGTGCAGGAGCACTTCGGCGGGATGTTCCGCAAGCTGTTCGGGGGGGGGAAGGCCGAGCTGCGCCTGGAGGAGGGTGTGGACCTCCTCGACGCCGGCGTCGAGATCCTCGCGCGGCCGCCGGGGAAGGAGTTGATGCCGATCTCGCTGCTCTCCGGCGGCGAAAAGGCGTTGACCGCGGTCTCCCTCCTGTTCGGAGTCTTCCGCTCCCGCCCTTCTCCGTTCTGTATCCTCGACGAGGTGGACGCCCCGCTCGACGAGAGCAACATCGACCGCTTCCTCGGCGTCTTGAAGGGGTTCCTCGACCGCTCGCAGTTCCTGATCATCACGCACAAGAAGCGGACGATGCGCATGGCCGACACCCTCTACGGGATCACGCAGCAGGAGCCTGGGGTCAGCCGGTGGATCTCCCTGAAGTTCGAGGATGTGGCCCCCTCGGTGTCATCCTGACGGGGCATAGACCCGCCCGTTTTTCCCGTTTTCGTGAAGGGCTCGGGGCACCGGGGCTACACTAGCCTTGTGGAGACGCCCTTGACTGGGAGCGCCCCATCCTTGCAGGGGGACCTTGCGGAGCTGGTCCGCAGGGCCCAAGGGGGGGACCGGGAGGCGATGGGGGGCTTGCTGGGGATGTTCCGCGGGGCGATGTGGGCGACGGCCCTGGCCGCGACGGGAAGGAGGGACCATGCGGAGGACGCATTGCAGGACGCTGCGGTCGAGGCGATGCGTGCCCTGCCGTCCCTGCGCGATCCGGCGCGCGCCTGCGCGTGGTTGTGCACGCTGGCGCGCCGTTCGGCCTGGCGGGTACGGCGGCGCGCGAGGCGCGTCGAGGAGCTGCCGCTTCCCGAGCCGCAGGAGAATCATCCCGGTTACGAGGATCCGGAGCGGGTCTGGGAGGCGCTCGCGCGCGTGGCGGATCGCGACCGGGAGGTGTTTCTGATGAGGCATCTGGAGCGGTGCTCGTACGAGGAGATCGGCCTGCGTGTGGGGCTCTCCGCGCGCGGGGTCGAGACATGCCTGTACCGGGTCCGCCTCCGGTTGCAAGAGGGCTTGTCCCGATGAACGGATCGCTCCTGTGCGTCCGGTACCGGCGGTGGGTCTCCGCCGCGCATGACGGCCATCTGCCAGCCGTGCGACGGGTCCGGCTGGACGCCCACCTCTCTTCGTGCGGCGGCTGCCGCGCCTTCCGGGCCCGGATCGAGTCGCTCGACGGCGCGCTCGCCGCCCTCCCCCTGGCCCTGGCGAGCCACGGGGAACTTCCCGCCGTCCCGGAACGGTCGGTCCCGCGGCACCTGATCTGGTCCCTCGGCGCCTGGGGCGGTTCGTTTGCGGTAGGGACGGTCGTATTGACGGGCGTGCTCCTGCTCCAGAAGGAGGCGATCCTCGCGGGGGCCGCCCCGCGCTGGTTCGATGTCGCATCGTGGGTCGCCCTGGGGATCCTTAACGTGAGCCTGCCGACCCTCGTGCTGCTGTTTGCCGCGGGCTCGCCGTACCGCCGCGAGGCGCTGCAGGTCGCGGCGCTGATGTGGTTGGGCTCGACCCTCTACGGCGCGTGGGCCGTGCCGGTCGGCTGGTTCTGGTCGGGGGACGTGATCGGTCTCGAGTACCAGGCGCCGGGATGGCGCGAGGCGCTGCTGTGGGGGACCGGGTCGGTATTCGCCGGGATCGGCGCCGCCCTCCTCGCGCGCGCGCGCGGCTTGGTGGCCGCGCTCCAGTCCCGCGTCCTGGACGTGGTTTCGGTGGCGATCCTGCGGCTCTCCGGCGCCGCGGCGCTCGCCGCGTCGGCCCTTGCGTGCGGGGTCTACCGGTCGGTCCTGGGGGTGGTCGCGTGACGGGTGGCACACGGGAGGTGCGCATGGCACAGGGGAGACGGGGGTTCACGCTCATCGAGTTGCTGGTCGTCATCGCGATCATCGGGATCCTCGCCGGGATCCTCCTGGCGACGGTGTTCCAGGTGATGGACCGGGCCAAGCGCTCCGGCGCCGCGCACGACATCAAGAACATCGAGAACGCGCTGAACCACTACTACGAGAAGTACCACTCGCTCCCGGACGATCCGTACGACAACTACGCAGCGAACGCGTCCTGGGCGGCGGACAGCCCCACCTTCGTCTCCTTCATGTACCGTCTTCTGGGCGGGCTCACCACGGGCCCGGTCGCGCAGCGGGTGAACCCCTCGCGGGCGTTCATCGACGCCTCGATCCGCCGTCTGCGGTCGACCAGCACTCCGACCGATCCCAAGTCGGCGACGGACGTCCTCTTCCTCGATCCCTGGGGATCGAACCCGTACCTCTATGTGCGCGGGATCATGGCCTTGAGCCATCCGTGGGGGTCGACCTGGCCCGGGAACCGGGAGAAGCGGTGCAACCTTTGGTCCGTAGGGAACGATGGGTTGTGCCAGAGTTGCCGCGTGTCCGCGACGAACTTTTCGGGACATCACTCGTCCGCCGCGACGCCCCCCGCTCCAGGCCCGCACCGCGGCGGGGATCTCAAGACGGAGGACGACATCAACAACTGGGGGGGGAGCCGGTGACGCGCCCCCTCCTATTGGAATGGGCGCCGCCTGCAGCATCGTGCTTCGGCGGCGCCGTCTCGCTCCTCGGGCGGAACCCTCGTCGCGATGCTCGGATACGCATCGGGAGTGGTTTCACGTTGATCGAGATGCTCATCGTCATCGCGATCATCGGGATCCTCGTGTCGTTCCTGTTCGCGACGTTCGGGCTGATCCGCGAGAAGGCGCGCCAGAAGGAGACCCGGGCGCGGGTCCGGATCCTGCAGACGGCCTGCCAGAACTACAAGAACGACGTCGGGGGGTATCCGCACCCGGCTCCGGCGACCCAGGACGACGCGGCGGCCCCGGACGGCCGGAGCTGGGTCTGGCAGCTGCGGGAGTGGGGGTACAAACCCCCCTATTTCGACGCCCGCTCGATCCGGAACGAACATATCTGGCCGAATCCGGTCGCCTTCCCGGCCGCGACGAACATCTACGTGATGGACGGGTGGGGCAGTCAGACGGTCGGCGCGTACCTGCCGGCCGCGCCCGCGGCGGACGACGACGCGAAGGGATGGCCGGTCATCCGCTACTGGCGTAGGCCGCATCTCTACGCCCCGCTCGGCGGCCCCAACATCGAGCCGTTCGTTTACGCCACGCGTTCGGGGCTCAACACCGCGCTGGCCGCGTGGCGCGGGGAGGAGATCAACATCTGGTCGTGCGGCCCGAACCGCGCCGACAACTCGAGCGGGCAGGCGACCGCGTCCTTTGCAGGGCTCCAGACCGGCGGCGACGATCCGGCCGTCACATCGCCGGACACCGACGGGGCGGGGGTCGGCGACGACATCGTCTCATGGGGCGCGCAGACGACGCGGTAGGCGGGCAGAAACTCCTGTCTCCTGACTACTGCCTCCTGTCTCCTCGTTTTTCGTACTCCTTCAAGATCTCGATCAACTGCGTGGAGGAGAGAAACCCCATCTCCAGCATGACGATACCGATCAGTTTGTGCGGGTGTCCCGCCTGGTCCGTCTCCCTCTGCGCACGCAGGGCGTCCTCCACCTGCGCGCGCGTTGCGAATCCCCGGTCGACGACGAGCTGGCCGAACGGCTTGGGAGGGCCCGCCTCGGGGTCCGGCTTCTTCGCTGGCACGGTGCGAGGGTAAAGGGGGCGGGGGGGCTGGTAAAGTGGGATAATGCCCGCCCGATGAAGGTCCTCCTCGCCTACTCCGGCAGCCTCAACAGCACGATCGCCATCCACTGGCTGTCGCGCCGGATGGGGCTCCAGGTCGTGACGTACGCGGCGAACCTCGGGTACGGGGAGTACTTCGAGACACTCGGAGAGCATGCGTTGGAGTGCGGGGCGGTCGCGGCGCACGTCGAGGACCTCCGCAGGCGCTTCCTGAAGCGGTACGTCCTGAAGGCGCTCCAGGCGCACGCGCGGTACGAGGCCGGGTACATGCTCTCGGCGGCGCTCGGGCGGGCGGTTCTGTGCGAGGAGCTCGTCCGTGTCGCGCGGGAGAACGGGTGCACGAAGGTCTCGCACGGGGCGGGTCCGAAGGCGAACGACCACCTTCGCTTCCAGGCGGCGATCTCGTCGCTGGACCCCGCGCTGGAGCTGTTGGCCCCGGCACGGGACTGGCCGTTCCGCACGCGCGCGGACAAGCTTGCCTACGTCCGGGAACACGGACTTCCGCTTCCGAGGCACCCCCTCCAATGGAGCGGGTTCGACGGGAACCTCTGGGGGATCTCGCAGCACAATGACGAATTGCAGGATCTTGTGCGCGAGCCGCTCTCCGGGCAGTTCCAGATCACGGCTGACCCCCAGAAGGCGCCGGACAGGCCGGAGACGATCCGGATCGCCTTCCGGAAGGGGGTCCCGGTTTCCCTCGACGGGAAGGAAATGCCGCTCCTCCCCCTGGTGACGACCCTGAACCTCCTCGGGGGGAAGCACGGGGTGGGTCGGCTCGACGTGATCGAGGATCGCGTGATCGGGTTCAAGTCCCGCGAGGTGTACGAGGCGCCCGCGGCCACGATCCTGTACACGGCGCACGAGGGGATCGAGGACATCGTCCTGGGGCGCGAGCTCCGCGAGATGAAGGCGCGCGTCGCGCAACGATACGGGGTGCTCCTCTACTTCGGTGCGTGGTTCAGCCATCTGCGGGAGGCACTCGACGGGTTCGTGAGGATCACGCAGAACGTCGTCGACGGCACCGTTATGATGCGCTTGCACAAGGGGTCTTGCACGGTCGTCGGCCGCGAGAGTCCCCAGGCCTTGCACGATCCCCTGCTGGCTTCGAACGAGGTGGCGGCCTTCCCCGACTCCCAGCCGGCGGGGAGCTTCATCCCGGTCTGGAGCCGCGGGCTGCGCGCGGAGGGGCTCCGCCGCGCGAGGCGCGTGAAGGAGGACGGGTAGCTTCCCGATGGGCGTAGCGATGGAAGCCGGGGGGGCGGCTGTCGAGGCTGTCGCCATCGGCCTGATGCGCTGCGGGTGGCGGCTGGCGGTCGCGGAGTCCTGTACGGGGGGGCGGATCCTGGGCCTGCTGACCCGCCGGGGCGGCATCTCCCGGTGCCTCGCGGAGGGGATCGTCGCGTACGACAACGCCTCGAAGGTCGCGCGGCTCGGTGTGGACGAGGCGCTTCTGCGCGCGCATGGCGCCGTCTCCCCGCAGGTCGCCCTGGCGATGGCCGATGGGGTTCGCAGGGCCCTCGGGACGGAGGCGGGGTTGTCGACGACCGGGATCGCGGGTCCGGAGGGGGCAGGAGCGGGAAAGCCCGTCGGCCTGGTGCAGATCGCCGTCTGCCTTCCGCGGGGTTCCTGGACGGCCCCGTTCGTCTTCGCGGGGGGGAGGACGCGGGTGCAGGAGGCCGCCGCCGTCCAGGCGCTTACGTGCCTGGCGGGGATCCTGTCGCGGGCGTGAGGGAACCGGCCTTGCGCTTCGTGCAGACGACCAGCCGCCACATCCCGAACAGGTTGACGCGTTCGATCCGGTCGGGCCGCAGGCCTGTCTGCTGAAGGAGTCCCGCCAGCTCCAGGTCGGTGCGGAATCCCCACGGCTTCGTCCAGCGGTTGATCCCGCGCTCCACGCGCGCCAGGAGCGTATTCTCGGACAGGAAATGGTTCAGGAAGAGGATCCGGCCCCCGCTTCGGCAGACGCGCCACATCTCGGCGATGACCCGCTCGGGGTGCGGCGTGGCGCTGATGACGTACGCGGCGATCACCGCGTCGAAGGTCCCGTCGGGGAAGACGAGGTTCGTCGCGTCCATGCGCAGGAGCGAGACGTTGGGGAGCCGGTCGAGGTGGATCCGCTCGGAGGCGCAGCGCAGCATGTCGCCGGAGTAGTCGATTCCGACGACGCGCGTCGTCTTCGGATAGAGCGGCAGCGACAGCCCCGTTCCGACCCCGACCTCGAGGACGCGAGCGGCCGGGCGGTCGGGGAGGGCGCGGAAGATGCGTCTGCGCCCCCCGTCGAAGACGCGCTCGAAAAGAAGGTCGTAATGGCGGGACAGCCTGGCGTACGCGCGGTCGATGCTCGCCTGGTCCACGAGCCTGAATTGTGCCCGTGACGGCCGTTGTGGGTAAGAATTATTGTGCGCAGGGGAGTTCGTGCGGCGCCTTCAGTCCTTCCTCACCGTCATGAGCGCCTCGTGGAGGGAGGTGACCCCGTCCTTCACCTTCCCCAGGGCGTCGCGGTAGAGGGGGATCATCCCCGCCTCGATGGCCGCCTTGCGCAGGATGTCGGACGAGACGCGCTCGTTCGTCAGGCGCCGGATCTCGTCGCCGGGGACCAGGAGCTCGTGGATCCCGATCCGCCCCTTGTAGCCGGTCGAGCTGCACGCCGGGCACCCCTTGGGTCGCTGCAGCGATACGTCCGGGGGCCAGTCCATGTCCAGTCCCTCGAGCTCCTTCGCCGTCGGGCGGTACGTCTCCTTGCAGGAACAGAGCTTTCGCATGAGTCGCTGGGCGCAGACGCACAGGAGCGCGGAGGAGACCAGGAACGGCTCGATGTCCATGTCGATCATGCGCGTGACCGTCGAGGGGGCGTCGTTCGTGTGCAGGGTCGAGAAGAGGAGGTGTCCGGTGAGCGCCGCCTCGATCGAGATCTCCGCGGTCTCCCGGTCCCGGATCTCGCCGACCAGGATCACGTCCGGGTCCTGGCGCAGGAA
>JACQRN010000166.1 GCA_016206515.1 Planctomycetota bacterium
CAGGCGCACCTCCCGGCGACGCTCATCGTCGAGGTGCTCGCCGGGACCGACGCGCACGCGCGGGTAGGGCTCGCCTTGCGGGAGGCGCTCTCCCGATCGACCCTCTTCGAGATCCAGCCGGGGGGGGTGCCGCGGGAGCAGGCGGGGATCTGGGTCTACACCTTCCCGCTCGCGTGGAGGTCCCGGCCGTGACCGTCGGCCCCCCCCGGGGGACCCCCTCCGCCGCGCGGCGCGGCCTGGCGGGGATCTTCATGCTCCTGCTGGCGGTCCTGGGGGCCGATGGATTCCTCTGGGCCCGGGAGAAGGAGGCGCGCCAGGAGGAGGCCGAGGCGCTCGCGGGGGTCGAGGAGATCCGGGGCATGGTCGACGGCGAGGATTTCCGGGCGGGGCTGCGCCACATCCACTGGCTGCGCGAGCTGACCGGCGGCGAGGGGGTCGAGGCGGACCGGATCGAGGATGAGATCGCGATCGGACAGTTCGTCGAGAAGCTGCGCGAACGCCACCGCCTGCGGTTCCGGAACGGGACGGTCAACCCCGCCCGGCATGCGGGCCCCGCCTGGACCGACTACACCGTCGACTTCACGATCGAGGAGGTGTCGCTCCCCGCGTTGACCGACTTCCTCCTGGAGATCGAACGCGTCCGCCGCCTGAAGGTCTCCGGGCTCGACCTGACGCGCCAGGACGCCGACGGCGCTCAGTGGGAGGCGAAAGTGACGTTGACGCTAAGGAAGGAAGCATAGGAGATCCTGTTGTCGTCGCTCGGGCGCAACACGCCGGCTCCTCGGGACGACATGGGGCAACGGTTTCGGGCCCGGTGGTCGGAGATTCCCTCCTGCAAGGTTCGGAGGTTCCTGCCGCCGGGAGAGGGTGCCCGGATCGGGTGCCGGGATGCCTGCTTCTTAAGTGTTTGCATGTAAATGGGTTGCATTTTTAGCGCTCGGCTTCACGGCGCGGCACGCGCGTTGTGTAGGGGAGCCTCCATGAAGCGAAAGACTCGGCTCGAATGCGACAACGCGGACCTGATCGTCCGGATTCTCCGTCGCATCGACTCGGAGCAGGCACCGGAGCGCGCGCGCAGGATCGCGACGATCCTCGCGTCCAGGACCCGGGTCGTGCAGGAATCCTCGAAGGTCCGTCAGGCGGGGGAGCGGTGATCCAAGGTCTCTACGTCTCGGCGATGGGGAGCGCGGTCCAGGATCTCCGGATGGACGTCATGGCGAACAACCTCGCCAACGTGAACACGACCGGGTTCAAGAAGGAACTGGCGCTGTTCATGCACCGGGGGCTCCCGCAGTACCCGACGGGTCGGCACCCGGTATCGCTGGAGCCGGTCGCCGGGGGGGTCCTCCTGGCCCGCACGCCGGCGCTGTTCGACGAGGGGCCGCTCGAGGCGACCCACGACCCGCTCCACGCGGCGATCCAGGGGGAGGGGTTCTTCGCGGTCGCCGATCCGTCGGGGAAGGTTTCCCTCACCCGCGCGGGGGCGTTCCAGCGGGGAAACGATGGATCCCTCCTGACCGCGGACGGGCGCTACCGCGTCCTGGGCCCGGGGCTCGTCCCCGTGACGGTCCCGCCGGAGGCCGCCACCGTGGAGCTGCGCTCCGACGGGACGGTCCTGGCGGACGGGATCGAGGCGGGGGTCCTGGGGCGCTTCCGCGTCCCCGACACGACCCGGCTGACCCCGCTCGGGGACGCCCGGTTCGCCATGGCGCCGGGGGATGAGCCGCAGGCGTCCGAGGCGCCCCTGGCGGTCGGGATGCTCGAGGGGGCGAACGTCGAACTGGTGCGGGAGATGGTCGCCTCGATCGAGGCGGCCCGTCAGATGGAGATGAACCTGCGGCTGGTGAAGATCCAGGACGAGCTCCTGGGCCGCACGGTGCGGGAAGTGGCGAGGATTGGTTAAGGAGGAAGTATGGGAGTCCAGGCGATGCTGACGGCGGCGACGGGGATGCAGGCGCAGGATATGCGCACCGACGTCATCGCGAACAACCTGTCGAACGTGAACACGACCGCCTTCAAGTCGCAACGGGCGCACTTCGCGGACCTCCTGTACCAGGAGATGACCCATGTTGGCGCGACCGCGTCCTCGAACACGCGCCTTCCCACCGGGCTGCAGGTCGGTGTCGGCGTGCGTGTCGTGGGGACCAACCGCGACTTCTCCCAGGGGTCCCTCGAACAGACGAACAACCACCTCGACGTCGCGATCGACGGAACGGGGTTCTTCCAGGTCGTGATCGACGAGGAGGGGACGATCGCCTACACGCGCGACGGGTCGTTCCACCGCAACGACCAGGGGGAGCTGGTGACCGGGAACGGCCACCGCCTCTTCCCCAACTTCACCGTTCCCCAGACGATCAACAACGACGGGATCGGGATCTCGGAGTTCGGGATCGTCACCGGGCGCGAGCCGAACCAGATCGTGCCCTCGGAGCTCGGACAGATCGAGCTGGCCCGCTTCGTCAACCCCGAGGGGCTCCTGGCGATCGGGCAGAACCTCTTCATGCAGACCCCCGCCTCCGGGGAGCCGATCATCGGCCAGCCCGGGATCCAGGGGCTGGGCCGGCTGCGGCAGCAGTACCTGGAGGCGTCGAACGTCGACCTGATCCGGCAGCTCGTGGACATGATCCGCTCGCAGCGCGCCTTCGAGATCAACTCCGAGGCGATCCGCACGACCGACGACATGATGCAGACGGTCGGGAACCTGAGGCGGTGATGGCGAGGGTCCTTCTGCTGTCGGTCCTCGTCGTGCTGGGCGCCGTCCCGGCGTCCGCGGAGGGCCCCGCGTCCCCGTCGATCGCGCTTCGGACCGAGGCGCTCGTGGCGGGAAGCGTCGTGCGCCTCTGCGACATCGCCGACTGCTCCGCGCCCGCGCTCTCCCCCTGGGGGACGATCTGCCTGTGCGCGGCGCCCGCCGAGGGGGAGACGCGTCGGATCGAGGCAGGCTGGGTTCGCGCGCGCCTGGCGCAACTGGGTGCGCCGGAGGGGTTCACGGTCGCCGGCGAAAGCGTCCTGGTGCGCGGCGCGCAGGGCGCCTGCGACGCCGCCGGGAACGCCCTCGCGCGGTCCTGGGTAGGGCCGATCGCCGAATCGCTCGGCGTGCCTGTCGAATCGATCCGCGTCACATGCCGCATCCTGGATGCTCCGAAGGAACTTCTGCAGGGGGGGCCGCAATCTTCTCCCCCCAACCCCCAGCGGCTCCCCTTGCAGGGGTTCCCCTCGCAGGGGTTCTCTCCGGTGCCCGGCGCGAGCCGCTCCCTCCAGATGGAGGTCGAATGGGGCGGCGTCCCGGTGCGGGTCGAGGTGGAGATCCGCGTCCTGGAGCGGGTCTGGGTTGTCCGGCAGCCTCTCGCCTCGGGGGCGACCCTGCACGCGGAGGTGCTGGCGCCTTCCTATGTCGAGCGCTCCCCCGCGGACGCCGTGCGGGATGCCGCGGAGTGCGCACACCGGACCTGCGGCGCGTCGATCCCGTCCGGCACGGTCCTGATGCGCCGTCACCTGGTCCATCCGATCTGGGTCCGCTCCGGGCGAACGGTCTCGGTCGTCGGGGAACGCGGCGCACTGCGGATCCGGACGAGCGGGATCGCGCGTGGCCACGGTCGCGCGGGCGAGGTCGTCGAGGTGGAGCTCCCTTCGGGCGCACGGGTCGCTGTGCGCGTCGTGGGGCCCGACCGGGTGGCGTTCGGCCCGGAGGAGGAGGCGGGATCATGAGGAAAATCGCCCTTCGGGCGCTGCTGGCATTGTCGTTCCTGATCCCCGTTGCGCGCGCGGACGTCATTCTGGAAGCCCAGGACGCCAACGCGGCGATCCCGGGGAGCGAGCCGGCGCCGCGCGAAAGGCGCCTTCAGGTCCACGACCTGGTCACGGTCAAGATCAAGGACTTCGTGAACTTCCGCTCCCGCATGGAACTGCTCACCGAACGGAACACCACGCTGGACATCAACTTCGAGGAGTTCTTCAACGTGGCCCGCCGCCGCGGCGACGACGCCCGGCGGAGCGAGGAGGGGAACTACGCGGTCGAACATGCGACCGACGGGCGCGGCGACGAGCGGCGCCGCACCGACTTCGAGGCGACGATCACCGTGGAGGTGATCGCGATCCGGGAGAACGGCACGCTGGTCGTCGAGGGGCGCCAGGAGAAGCAGTTCGACCAGACGCGCGTGACGATGACGCTGACGGGGATCTGCCGGCACGAGGACATCACGCCCCGCAACGAGGTCGCCTCGGACCGGATCTTCGACCTGCGCACCCACCTCGAGAGCCGCGGCCCCACCCCGGACGCCGCGCGCCAAGGATGGTTCGTGCGCTTCCTCAACCGCATATGGCCCTTCTGATGATCGCTGGACGCTGGACGCTGGACGC
>JACQRN010000168.1 GCA_016206515.1 Planctomycetota bacterium
CGCGAACCCGGTGCTGCGCCTCGATTCCGACGGGGACGGAGACCTCTCCAACGACGCCCCCCTTCCGGACGTCGCCTACCCGTCCCGTAGCGAGGGGTATCTGCAGGTTCTCATCGAGCCGGTCCCGGGACAGCCGCTGCGGCTCATCTGCGTGTTCAAGGGGGGGAATTTCTACGCGTTGCTGGATGCGCGATCCTCGTGGCGCGGGGAGGCCCATGTGGACGGAAGAACGGTGGGCGTCGTGGCGTTCGACCGGAACGCCAACGGGGATCTCTCCGACGACCCGGTCATGCTGGATGTGGACGGGGACGGCAAGATCGTCCCGCTCGAGGTCGTGAAACCCGGCGAGGGGATTCGCCTCCGCGCCCGCGCCTGGGTGCCGCGGGCGGACGCGACCGGGACGTCGGTGGCGCTGGGGCTTCGCGATCCGGCGGAGGGGGATCGGGACATCCTGGGGGAGATGGAGCGGGCGCCCATCGCGGGGCGCCCGTGCCCGGCTTTCTCGTTCACGGACTCGTTCACGGACGCGGCGGGGGTCGTGGTCTCCGACGAGACGCTGCGCGGGAGGGTGGTCCTCCTCAACTTCTGGGCCGACTGGTGAGGGCCCTGCCGCGCCGAGGTGCCCGCCGTGCTGCGGGCATACGAAACCTACCGCGAACGGGGATTCGAGATCGTGGGGTTCGATCATGACCAGGATCCCGCGGTGATGGCCGAGTCCGCCCGCCGGCAGGGGTTCACCTGGCCCCAGTGGCATCTGGGGGCGCGGAAGCAGGAGATCGGCCGGGCGTTCTGGGTTTCCGGGTTGCCTACGAATATCCTCGTTGGGCGCGATGGCCGCATCGTCTGGCGGGCAAACCACGTCCCGCGCGGCGAGGAGTTCGATCGCCTGATCGAGTCCGCGCTCGGCGGGCCGTAGGCGTCCCGCGCGCTTAGCCGCAAAGCGACGCGCCGACCGGGGCGTCCGAGGGGGATCCGTCTGCGGCAGTCGCGCGGGCCGCGCCGCAGGCCGCCCCGAGGAGGCGTTCGTACGATTCCGCGGCGTGCTCCCATCGGTAGGACTGCGCGTCGCGCCGGGCCGTTGCGCCCAGACGCGCGCGCAGAGCCCCGTCGCGCAGCAGCCGCTCGATGGCGCGGGACAGGGGGGCGCTCTCGCCGGGGTCGGCCAGGAGTCCGTTGTGCCCCTCGCGCACGATATCCCGCATCGCGCGGATCCGGCTGGCGACGACCGGCAGGCCGGAGGCGAACGCCTCGAGGACCACCCCGGGCATCCCCTCGTCGAGCGAGGCGAGCGCGAACAGGTCGCTCTCCGAGAGGAAGGCGCCGATGCGTTCGTGCGGGAGCCACCCCAGGAACCGGACGCGCGAGCCGAGGCCGAGCCGGCGGGCGAGCGTTTCCATCCGCGCACGGAGCGGGCCGTCCCCGGCCAGATGCGCCTCCCACGGCGGCATGTCCGGCGGCAGGGAGGCGAGCGCGCGCAGGAGCACGTCGAGCCCCTTCGCCGGCGCCATCCGGCCGATCCAGGCGAGGCGCAGCGCCCCGTCGCGGCGGTCGCGGCGCGTCGTCGCGCAGGCCGTGACGCCGTTGGGGATCACGACAGGGCGCAGCGACGGGCAGCGCGCGCGGGCGAGCTCCGCCAGCTGGTCGCTGACGGAGGCGACGGAGGCGGCCTCGCGCCAGACGCGCTCGATCCGGCCGCCCAGCGCTCCGCGCAGCACGCGGAACGCCGCGCCGCCGGAGAGGTGCCCCGGGACGTCCGAGCCGCGCAGGGAAACGACGTACGGGAGTCCGGTCCGGTGGCGGATGCGCCGGGCGACCTCGCCGCTCGGCATTCCGAAAAAGGCGAGCGCGGAGTCGAATCCCCCCTCACGCGAGAGGCGCGCGCCCGCCTCCGAGGCGACGCGCACATACCTGGCCATCTGCAGGAGCGTCCCGCGGTGGCGCTCCGCGCGCCCGACCTCCAGGCGCACGACGCGCACCCCATCCGCCTCGGCGTCGGCGGCGAGCCCCTCCAGGCCGGAGGTCAGGACCTCGACGCGGTGACCGCGCGAGGCGAGCGCCTGTGCGATCGCCTCGCAGGCGATCCCTGCGCCCCCTCCCAGGGGGGGGTACTCGTAGTTGAGCACGAGAATCTTCACGCCGCGCTCCCCTGAAGGATCGTTGCGGCGGGCCCGGCCTCGGGGATCCCAGAGGGCACGCGCAGGCGCGCGTCGTGCCAGAGCTGAAATACGAGGATCGCCCACAGCGCCTTGCGGTGGTCGGCGCGGCGCTCCTCGTGCTCGCGCAGGAGGCGCGCGACGCCTTCCGGATCGAAGAGCCCCTGGCCGCGCAGCCGCCCGTCGGAGAGGAGGTCGTGCGCCATGCCGCGCAGGGGCCCGCACAGCCACGCGGACAGCGGGATCCCGAACCCCTTTTTGGGCCGCGCGAGCGTCGAGGGGGGGAGCCGGCCCGCGAGCGCGCGCTTGAGGAGGTATTTCGATGTCCCGCCCCGCAGCTTCCAGGCGCGGGGGAGTCGCGCGACGTGCTCGACGAGCGTCTGGTCGAGATACGGGACCCGCACCTCGAGCGAGCACGCCATGCTCGCCCGGTCGACCTTCGTGAGGATGTCGGCGGGGAGATACGTCTGGAGGTTCATGCGCAGCGCGGTCCCGACGCCGTCGAGTCCCGCCAAATGTCCATCGTCCCAGGAGGGGGCCTCGGCGTCCTCCCCGGAGAGGATCCGGACGTCCCCGGTCGTCGAGACGGGCGACATCCATGCGATGTGGCGCCGCACGGCGGAGCGCTCCTCCATCCCGCGCAGGAAGCGCTTGAGGCGGAATTCGAGGGACAGGTTGGCGTGCGAGACGGGAAGGCGCGCGGCCGCCCAGGAGGCGGCACGCCAGGCCCCGCGCGGCACGAACGCGAGGCGGTCCGCGAGGCGGTGCGCGCCGTACGTCGGGTATCCGGCGAACAGTTCGTCGGCGCCGTCGCCGCCGAGCGCCACCGTCACATGCGAGCGCGCCAGGCGCGACAGGAAGTGGGTCGGCAGGATCGAGGGGTCCGCCATCGGCTCGTCGAGGAGGGTGCCGAGGCGCTCCGTTCCGTCGAGCGCCTCGCGCTCGGTGAACGTTTCGTGCGTGTGGTCCGTGCCGAAGTGCGCGGCCACGGCGCGGGCATGGGTGGATTCGTCGAAACTCCTCTCCTCGAACCCGATCGAGAAGGTCCGCAGGGGCCGGACCCCGAGGTCGTCCAGGCAGGCGACCAGGCCGCTCGAGTCGACGCCTCCGCTCAAGAAGACCCCGAGCGGGACGTCGCTCATCAGGTGGCGCCGGACGGCGTCCTTCAGGAGCCCGTACAGCCTCTGTGCGTCCTCGGGGGAGGGGGGACGCTCCTGTGGCTGCTCGCCGGGAAGTTCCCAGAACCGCTCCAGGGAGATCCCCCCGCGGCGGATGAGGGCCAGGGTCCCCGGGGGGAGCTTCCGGATCCCCTCCAGGATCGTGCGGGGGGGGAGCACGTACTCCCAGGCGAGGTATTGCCGCAGGGAGGTGCGGTCGACCTCGCGCGGGGCGTCCGGATGCGCCAGGAGGGCGTGGAGTTCGGACGCGAACGCGAACTGTCCGCCGAAGGTCCCGTAATAGAGCGGTTTGATCCCCATCGGATCGCGGGCGAGCAGGAGCTGCCGTTTCCCCTCGTCCCACAGGGCGATCGCGTACATCCCCTGCAGCGAACGGACGAAGGCGGGGCCTTCCTCCTCGTAGAGGTGGGCGATCACCTCGGTGTCGGAGCGGGAGGCGAGGACGTGTCCCCGCGACTCCAGTCGTGCGCGCAGGGCGCCGGTGTTGTAGATCTCCCCGTTGGCGATCACCCGGATCCGGCCCGATTCGTCGCGGTGGGGCTGGTGCCCGCCGGCCACGTCGTTGATCGCCAGGCGCCGCATCCCGAGCCCCGCACGCTCCGAGAGCCAGAACCCCTCGTCGTCCGGGCCGCGGCGCCACAGCGCCCCCGTGATGCGCGCCAGGATCCCCCCGTCGGGAGGGGCGTGGCCGGTCAGATCCAGGAGCCCGGCGATGCCGCACATGGGGCGGTTGCGGGCAAACGGCCCGCCTCCGGTCGGGCGCTCTGTGGGAGGGGCGGGACGCATCGTTCGACGACGTAGGTCGCCTTCTGTTGGCTCTCGTGGTAGGCGCGGATCATGATCTCGGCCAGCAGGCCGAGCGTCACGAACTGGCCCCCGAGCATCACGGTCAGGAGGTTCATCAGGAGGTACGTGCTCGCCTCGATCCTCCATCCGAACGCCGCGCCGGCGCAGCCGAGGGCCGCCGACAGGAGAGCCCCGAGCGCGACCGCCGCGAAGGCGATCCTCCCGAAGAACTGGATCGGGCGCGTCAGATAGTCGCAGAAGAAGCGGAGCGTGACGAAGTCGAGGAGGACACGCGGGAGGCGCGAGAGGCCGTATTTCGATGTCCCGCGCGTCCGGGCCCGGTGATGCACCGGGATCTCCGCGACGCGGATCCCCATCCACGCCGCGAAGGCGGGGATGAAGCGGTGCATCTCCCCGTACAGGCGCAGGTTTTGCACGACGTGGCGACGGTACGCCTTGAGCGTGCAGCCGTAGTCGTGCAGGCGTACCCCGGTCCCCTGGATCAGCTTGTTGATGAAGCGGTTGGCGATGGCGGAGGGGAGGCGGCGCAGGAACCAGCCGTCCTTCCTCTCCTTCCTCCATCCGCTGACGATGTCGTACCCCTCCTGGAGCTTGGCACACAGGGCCGGGATGTCCGCGGGATCGTTCTGGAGGTCGGCGTCCATCGTGACGACCACCTCGCCGCGGGCGTGGGCGAACCCCGCCGCGATCGCGGCGGTCTGCCCGAAGTTGCGGCGCAGCTGGATCGTCCGGACCTTCGGATCGGCGTAGGCGAAGCCGATCGCGATCGCGTCGGAGCCGTCCACGCTGCCGTCGTCGACGAACAGGATCTCGTGGGTCCCCCCCCAGGCCCCGAGCGAGCGGCGGAGCTCCTCGTGCAAGGTGGGGAGGTTGTCCCGCTCGTCCCGGACGGGAATGACGACCGAAAGCTCCGGAGGCTCCTCGTGCGGCGCTTCCATCCCCTTCTCTTATCGGCGCAGGGGTCCTGAACTTGAGGGGGAGGGGGGCTCTCATGGCGCTTCAGATCCGACCGTGGATTGCCGATCCAGGGCCATGGCGCGCCCGGAGCCGGGTCCGGTGGAGGTCCTGATCGTCTGCCCCGTGCGGGACGCCCAGGGGACAGTCGCGCAGACGTATGTCGACGTCGACCGCGCCCTGCGGTACGCCGGTGTCAGGGCGCGGATCGTCTTCGTCGACCGCGCCAGCGGCGACCGGACGCGGGAACTACTCGAGGAATACCGCCGCAAGGACCCCCGTATCCGGGTCCTGGCGCTCCCGGAGGTGGGCGGCGATGCCGGGGTACTGGAGGCGGCGGAGGCGGGATCCGCCACCGCCATCGTCGTGGTCCCCGCCCCCGGCGCGGCCACGCCGGCGGCGTTCCGCGCGGTCCTCGGCGCGCTCGGCCGCGGCGCGGACGTCCCGCGTCGCCGCGGGGGTGTCTGGGGCTACCGGCGCCCTCCCGCTCCGGGCGTCCGGGTCGCATAGTGCCCCGCCTGTTCCGGCAGATGATGTGCCTGTTGGGATTTGGGATTTGGGATTGGGGAGTTCTCCCTTGATGTACCCCGTCTACGCCGTGATTCCCGCGCGGGCGGGATCCCGGCGACTCCAGGACAAGAATCTGCGACCCGTCGCCGGAACTCCCCTCCTGGCATGGGCGATCCGGCAAGGGACGCTCGCCCGCGAGATCACGGACGTGGTGGTCTCGACGGATTCCGCGCGGTACGCCCGGCTCGCCCGTGCGTGGGGAGGGCGCTCGCCGTTCCATCGCGCCGCGCGGTACGCTACGTCGAACGCGCCGACGGAATCGGTCCTCCTGGACATGGCGGACCGCTCCCTTTGGCCAAACGATGCGGGGATCGTCCTCCTTCAGCCGACCTCGCCCTTGCGGACCTCTGTCGACATCGACGCCTGCGTCCGGCTCTGGATCGAGGGGGGGCGGAGGGGCGCGGTGATTTCCGCGCGACCGGCCTCCCGTGAGGAAGGAAACGCTTGGCGCGCCCGCACCGGCCGCCCCTCCCCCGCGTGGGGGATCCCGAACGGGGCGGTATACGTCACGTCTTGCGGGGAACTGCGCCGGGCCCGGACCGTCTACGCGGGGCCGATCCGGTGGTTCCGGATGCCGCGCTCCCGTAGCGTCGACATCGATACCCTTGAAGATCTCGTGCGCGCCGAGGCTGCGTTCCGGCGTGCGGGATAGCGTCCCCAGGCTCCGGCGGATCGCGGTCGTTACCGGCACACGCGCCGAGTTCGGCCTGTTGACGCCCGTGATCGAGGGGTTGAAGCGCCATCCCCGCCTCGAACCCTCCGTCGTCGTGGCGGGGATGGCCTTGTCGAGGGAGTTCGGCCACACCGTCCGGGACGTCGGGAGCCGCTTCCCGGTCGCTGCACGCGTCCCGATGATGCCGTCTCGCGACGACTTCCCTGCGATGGGGGAGGCGCTCGCAAAGGGGCTGCACGGGATGCTGAAGGCGTTCCGTCGCCTCCGCCCCGACGCCGTGGTGGTCCTGGGAGACCGCGCGGAGGCGTTCGCTGGGGCGCTGGGGGGGATGTACGCGGGGGCGCTCGTGGTCCATCTGCACGGCGGGGAGGTCACGAACGCCGGGCCGGACGACCCCCTGCGGCACGCGACGACGCGCGTGGCGCACCTGCATCTTGCCGCGACCCGCCTGGCCGCCGATCGCTTGGTGCGTCTCGGGGAGGAGCCCCGTCGCGTCCACGTCGTGGGGTCGCTGGGCGTCGAACAGGCGCTTCGGCATCGCGTGCCGCGCGCGCGTGCGCTGGAGGATCTCGGGTTTCCCCGGGACGCGCGCTACTGGCTCGTCCTGCACCATTCGGTCCCAGGACGCGAGGCGCTCGCGCTGCGGGAGTTCGAAGCGATCGTCCGGGCGATCGAGTCGCTTCAGCGCAAGGGGGACGAGGCGGTCGTGATCTACCCGAATGCCGACGCGGGGGGGAGGGCGCTCGTGCGTCGGCTGAACGCGCTGAAGCGGATGGGCTGGCGCGTCTTCCCTTCCCTCCCCATGGAGGAGTTTCACCACGCCCTGGCGCATGCCGAGGCGATGGTCGGGAACTCGTCGGCGGGATTGTTCGAGACCCCCGTGTTCGGGGTCCCGATGGTCCTAGTGGGGGACCGCCAGGGGGACCGGGAGCGGGGGGGGAACGTCATCGCGCTTCGCGGGGGGCGCGCCGCCTCCGCCTCCGCGATCCTGTCGGTCTTGTGGCGCCTTCGCCGCGAGGATCCGCGCCTCCCCCGGCGCCCCGCCCGGCACCCGTTCGGGGACGGTCGGGCCTCCGCGCGCGTCGTGTCGATCCTCGCTCGTCTGCGCCGGACGCGGCGGTGGATGCAAAAGCGGTACGCTTAGCCGCATGAGCGCCAGGCCCTCGACGCGGCAGAGTCTCCTTCTCATCGGCTGCGGGTCGCACGCCCGCGTTGTCCTGGACCTCGCGCGCGCGCAGGGGCCGCTCTGGAAGGTCGTCGTGGCGATCGATGCGATGAAGAAGCCGGACGCCGCGGAGTTGGAGGGGGTCCCGATCCGGGGCGGGCCGGACGATCTCGAACCTCTCCTGTCCGGCGTCCATGGGGCGCTCCTGGGGATCGGAGACAACGCGCTGCGCGAGCGTCTGGGGGCGCGCGTCCTCGCCGCGAAGCGCGCCCTCGTCTCCTGCTTCCATCCGAAATCCTCGATCTCCCCCCGCTCGCGGATCGGTCCCGGGGTCGCCGCCTGCCCGGGTGCGGTCGTCATGACCGGCGCGGTCGTGGGGGAGGGGGCGATCCTGAACACCGGCTGTACGGTCGATCACGACTGCGAGATCGGCGCCTACGCGCACATCGCCCCGGGGGCGCACCTGGGAGGGCGCGTGAAGGTCGGCGCGCGGACCCTCATCGGGATCGGCGCGTCGGTCCGCCAGAACATCCGGATCGGCGCGGACGCGGTCGTCGGGGCCGGCGCGGCGGTCGTCGCCGACGTTCCCGATGGCGTCACCGTCGTCGGAGTGCCGGCCTGTCCGTCATTCCGTCGTTGACCGGCCCCCGCTGGACGCAGGATGCTTCGCGCCTCGCGAGGCGTCCGGGGGGCGCGATCCGGCTCCCTACTGCGAGAACAGAAGTACGGTCCCGGCTTCCGTCAACACATACAGCCGGTTGAACGGATCCACCGCCAGGTCGCGCGGGACGGCGTTGCCGAGGGCCGCGCGGTCGATCGTGAACAGGTGCACCTTCCCGAACTCGTCGGGGACCAGCCGGCACCGCTGGCAGTTCGCGTTCTCCCGGTCCGCGATCCAGACGGTGCGTCCCTGCGGGCCGACCTCCATCGCCACGGGGTTGCGGAACTCCCCCGGCTCGCGCCCGCGCTGGCCCCAGTTCCCGTTCTCGACGGGGGCGTAGTTTCCGTCGAGGAGGTGGATGTGCGCCGCTCGTCCGTTGCAGACGACGGTGCGGCCGTCCGGGGCGACCGAGACCAGGCGTGGATCCCGCTTGAGGGCTGGCTCCCTCGGACCGTCGGCGTACACCTCGCCGCGGAAGGCGCCGGCGGCGTCGAACCGCAGCAGCGCATTCCCCCCGCCCCGCAGGTCGAGGAGGACGAACCCGCCGCCCCGGTCGGATGCGATCCAACGGGGGTCGCCCATCTCCCCGGGCTTATTCCCCCGCGTACCGATCTCCCGGACGAACCGTCCCGAGGCGTACTGCTTGATCCGGCAGGCGCCGCCGTCGAGGACGAAGATGTTCTCCCCGATCGCCACGAGTCCCCGGGGTTCCTGGAGGAACTGCGGGTCGTTCCGTCCGCGCCCGCCGAACCGCTCCACGGTCCATCCCTCGGGGGTCAGGCCGTGGACGAGCGCCGTGCGCCCGTCGAGGAGATAGCAGAGCCCCCGCTCGGAACAGGTGACCCGCGCGGGGTCGACGAGCGGCTCCCCGCCATGGAGGCGGTCGAAGGTCCCGTCGGTCCCGTACCGTCGCAGGGAGGGGATGTTTTTCGACAGCCCCGCCACCCAGACGCGCCCCAGGGGGTCGCAGGCGGCCGCCGCGCTTCCCGCCGCGTCCGTCCGCGTCCAGTCCGGGCACTCCCCCCCGACGCGCGCGAATTCGGTGTCCTCTGCGCCGGTCTCGATGACGAAACGGTCGAGCCGTCCTCCGCCGACGACGTACAGCAGGCGTCCGCTGCGGCCCACGCACAGGTCGGTCCCCTCCCGCGTGGGAATCGTCCGGAGGAAGCGGTGGTCGGGTCCGAAGACATGGACCGCCTTGCGGCTGTTGTCGAGGACGTAGAGGTTCCCCCGCAAATCGCAGTCGATGGCGACCGGCAAGGCGAAGGATCCCGCGGCGCCCCCGGCGTTCCCGAACCGGAGCACGAACTCGCCCGAAGGGGCGAAGACGCGCACGTCGCGCGTGGCGCCGTCGAGGACATAGATCTCGCCACGGGGGGAGACGGTCAGGTCGATCGGGGCGAGGAGCGCCCCGTTCCCCTCGGCGTCGGCGCACACCTCCCGGATGAACTCCCCGCGCTTGTTGTACCGCAGGACGCGCTTGCGTTCCGTGTCGAGCACCGCGACCTCGTCGCGCGCGTAGGCGATGCGCTGGGGGGAGACGATCTGCCCCTCCGCCTTCCCCTCCTGTCCGAAGGAGACGAAGTCCCCCTCCAGGAGCCGGTACTTGTGGATCCGCTTGCGCTTGGGGTCGGTGAGGAAGAGGTTCCCCTCGTCGTCGACCGTGACGTCGGAGGCGGCATCGTACGGCCGCTCGCGGCTGACGACCGTCCGCACGGGACGGAACGGCGCGGCGTCCGGGGACTCCCCGCCGACGGTCACGGCGACGTCCCGCCGGGTTGTCATGCCGCGCTCGTCGCGCGCCTCGACCGTCAGCGTTTGCGCGCCCGCCCGGAGCGGCGCGATCCACCGGACGTACGGGACCGAGGAGCGGGCCCAGGAGAGATGTCCGGCCGGGGCGGACCAGTCGTACGTGATCCGGTCGCCGTCGACGTCGGTCGCGTCCACCCGCAGGATGACCTGGGTTCCCTGCAGCGGCTCGCCCGCGGGTTCGAGGGCGACGCCGCGGATCTGGGGGGGGAGGTTCTCCTCCGTCCGCACGGGCAGGCCGATCGCCCGCAGGTCCGCGAGATTCTCCTCGATCCCCTCCCGCAGCGAGACCTCGCAGGTGCACCGGTGCTCGTCGGAGGCGCGCACGTGCAGCGTCCCGATCGGCTCGCGCGCGCGCAGGATCGCCTCGCCGGTGAGCGGCAGCTCGGTCACGCCCCCGCGCCCGTAGACGGTGAACTCCATCCCGACGACGACCCCATCGGCCGTCCCCTTGTCCAACTCCGCGGTCTGGCGGGCGGGGTCGTGGCGGATCACGATCGCGTCGATCGAGGGGAGGGCGTCCGCCGGCTCGGTCCGGACGGAGGACAGCGGGGCCAGGAGCAGGGCCGCGAGGGCGATCCCGGCGGTGCGTACGTTCATCGCCGGGCCTCCGGATCGCTGGTCGATTCGCAGGAGGAGACAAGCCAGCCTGGGCCGCGCTCCACAAGCGTCAGGGTCAGGACCCGTTCGACCGGCACGGGGCGTCCCTCGACCGTGAGGCGCGCCTCCCAGTGGATGCGCGCGCGTCCGGCCTCGGCGTTGAGATCGAGCGGGGTCATGCGGCTCGAATCGAGCGCGATCGGAGTTCCCTCCGTGAAGAAGATACGCGCGCGCGCCCTCTCCAAGCGTCCGAAGTCGGACTCGGGGTCGATGCAGGCGAGGTAGTCGTCCAGCGCCCGGTCCCGGAGGGCCCGGTCGAACCGCTCCAGGAGGGTACGCTGGGACCAGATCCTGCGCAGGGAGATCGCCTCGGGGTCGCCCGGTGCGATCCGCAGGATCTCCTGCAGGGCCGTTTCGCACCGTACGAGATCCCCGGCGCCCAGCGCGTCGCGCGCCTCCTGCAGCCGTTGCTGGCGTTGGCGTTCCTGCTGTTCGGTCATCGTGGGGCCCTGGAGGGAGCGCAGGAGCTCCTGGGCGGGGCCGAACTCCGGCGAGAGGGCCAGCAGCCGGCCGAGGGTGGTGCGCGCCTCCTCCCGCCGCTCGGGGGCGCGGGCGATCTCCTGGGCAGCGGTCCAAAGGGAGGTCGCCTCGCCGACCCGCTCGCGCGCGGAGGCGGCGTCCTGCCTCTGGATCGGGGTCAGCGCGTCCGCGGCCAACGCCTCGATCTTTCCCAACTCTCCCGAGGCGATGTCGTACTGGCCGCGGGCGAGGGCGGAGCGGCAGGCCTCCATGGCACGGGCGACCTCCTGGGCGAGGCGCGCCCTCTCCTCCCCCTGCGCGGCGCCCTCCCGGTCGATCTCCCTCTGTGCCTCCCGCAGGAGATCCGAGGCGGTCCGGTCCACGGAGAACGGTTGCAGGATCGAGACGACCCCCGCCCAATCGCGCCGGGTCATCAGGGTGCGCGCCTGCGCGAGCGCGCGGCCCAGGTCGATCGCCGCGCGCACGCCCGAAGGGAACGGACTCTCCTCGTAGAGCCCGCGCGCGAACGCCTCCGCGTCGTCCGGCCCTTCCCCGAGCGCCTCGATGAGCCTCTGCACCTCCCGCAGGATCTCGGCATCCTTCCGGCGCCCGGATTCGATCCCCTCGATCGTGCAGGGCGCGTCCCCTTCCGGGACGACCAGCACCGCCGTCAGATCGGTCCAGAAGGGGCGGCGCAGCGCGAGCGGATGGCGTCCCGGGGCGAGGGGAAGCGACGAGCGCTGTCCGGTCTGGATCCGCCCGTCGAGGAGCATCTCGTGTTCGCCCCGGGGATCGTGTCGCTCCAGCAGGGCGCGGAGGTCCACGGTCCGAGAGGTGGGGCCTGGGGCCGGAGTCGGGATCGGGGTCGGGACCGGATCGGGCGTCGGTACGGGGTTCGGCGGCGCGGGTGCGGGGCCTGGGCTCGGCGCGGGGGGCGGTTCCTCGTCGCGCAGGGCGAGGATCGCCCCCGCGATCGCGACGGCGGCGATCGCCAGGAGCCCCGCGACGATCCGGAGGGGGCGCTTCCCCGGCTTCGCCTCGGACAGGCGCTTCTCGTCGGACAGGGCGCGCGCGCGGGCGGAGGCCGGGGTGAGATCCATCGTCGCGGCGGAGGCGGAGACGCCGGAGGGGTCCTTCCCGATCATCATCGTGTTCATCTGCGCGAGCGGCTCGCCGCGCTGGAAACGCGCGAGGTCGGCGGCGAGGTCGTTCGGGGTCTGGTACCGCGCGGCGGGGCTCTTCGCCAGGAGCCGCAGCACGATCGCCTCGAGCGCCTCCGGGATCTCGGGGTTGTACTCCCGCGGGCGCGGGGGCGGCTCGTGGATGTGCATGTAGATCGCCGCGGTGGGGGTGTCGGTCTGGAACGGGACGCGGCCGGTCAGGAGCTCGAACAGGACGATCCCGAGGGAGTACAGGTCGCTGCGGGTATCGAGCGTCTCCCCGCGCCCCTGCTCGGGGGACATGTAGTTGACCGTCCCCATGACCATCCCCGGCACCGTGACCTGGACGGTCTCCTCGCTCAACGCCTTGGCGAGCCCGAAGTCCATCACCTTCACGGTCCCGTGGCGGTCGATGACGATGTTGCTCGGCTTGATGTCGCGATGGACGATCCCCGCCTCGTGGGCGCCTTGCAGGGCGCGCGCGGTCTGGACGCCGATCTCGGCGACGCGCTCGATCCCGAGCTTCTCCCCCGCGCGCACGCGCGCGGTCAGGTCCTGGCCGTCGACGAACTCCATCGCGAAGAAGTGCGTGTCCCCCTCGTTGCCGACGGTGAAGATCTGGATGACGTTGGGGTGGACAAGCCTCGCCGCCGCGCGCGCCTCGCGCTGGAACCGCTTCACGAACGTCTCGTCGCGGGAGTACTGCTCCGCGAGCACCTTCACGGCGACGGTGCGGTCGAGCGACGGCTGCCTCGCGAGGTAGACGACCCCCATCCCGCCGCGGCCCAGCTCGCGGAGGATCTCATACTCGCCGAGGCGCTCCGGGGCCTGTTCCTGCGTCGGCGTCTTGCGGCTGGCGTCCCTCATCATCGTCCCGACGCCGGGCGATTATACGGCCCGCGCGGGGAATCCGGCATCCCGCGTCCGCCGCCCCGGCGCGGATGTGGCACAATGACGTCCGGGAGGGACCATGCGAAAATCGTTGATCGTCGTCCTGGTGTTGCTGGCGCTGGCGCAGCGTGTGGGGGGCGCGGATCCAGCACGACTCGTTCTCCACGCGCGGTTCGAGGAGGGGGGGCGTCTCCGCGTCCGGATCGAGGCCCCCGGCCTCCCGGAGCGGGCGTTCGTCCGCGTCCAGGTCCTGCGCCTTCTGTCCACCGCGCGAACCACGCGCGAGATCGGGATCGCCAACGTAGCGGTCCCGTTCACGGGCCCCGGGGTCGCCGAGGGGACCGTCGAGACGGGCGCCGAGGGGCCGGTGCCGGGGCTCTACCGGGTGCGGGCCACGATCGAGGCGCGCGGGCAATACCCGGAGGTGGTCGAGGCGCTCCGGGTGGCCGGGGAACCGGCCCCCGCGGAGGCTACGCTGGGGAACCCCGTGTCGATGGAATACCTGCGCGAGGTGGTGCGGGAGAGGGTGTCCCTGGGCAAGGCGCTGCGGGATGTGTCGGACTTCCTGCAAGGCATCGAGGAGGCCGAGGCGGCCACCGCGCAGGACCGCGCCACGGGGCTCGCCCGGTGGCAGGCGCTGCGCGAGCGGGGCGTCCCGATGATGGAGGGGATCATCGAGCATGGCCGCGAGGTCCGCGATCGTTACTACCCCGAGACGTACATGGAGTTCGCCGAGCGGTACCTGTTCACGGGGCTGTTCCAGGCGGAGTCGCGCAAGTTCCTCGCGGCGTCCAGCGGGGGGGAGTACCACGCCACGGGGATGTTCCACGGGCGGGAGGACGTCGCCCTGGA
>JACQRN010000167.1 GCA_016206515.1 Planctomycetota bacterium
CGCGCACCGTCCGGCCCCAAGACCCTCCAATTCGCACAGGACGCCACGATCGCCGACACCCATGCGACCGTCCAGTTCTTCAACGGAAGCCTGATGCTCACCGAGCTGGGGGGATCCTCCGGAACAACCGTCAACGGGCAGACGGTCGCGGGGCGATGCCCCCTCAAGCCCGGAGACCGGATCGGGGTGGGACAGCACATGATCGAGATCGAAGGGGGGGGATAGCCCCTCTCGACCCGCGCGCATGGATGCGCGCGGCCGCCGAGCGGAGCGCCAGGGTCCCCACGCGTACGGTTCCTGCGCGTGGGGTGGCGCGCAGCGAGGCAGGGCGACGAGGGCTCCGCCCGAGGAGCCCTCAAGCGGACCGCGGACAGGATGTCCGCGGTCCGCGTTATGAACGAAGACTACGGATATTCGCCACAATCCCTTTCTGCGAGTACTTCTTGTCCAGCTTCAGGTAGCAGAAGGATCCGAAGCGGTCCTTCGAGTCGAGGATGACGTGGTAGGGGCTTGGGGTGGAGTAGCCGCGGCACGGCTCGTGGCCGACGATGAAGACGTGCGACTTCACCTTCTGGGCGAAGTCGCGGGCGGTCGAGGTGTTGTAGTCGCGGCCCCAGACGAGATCCTCGACCACCTCCTCCAGGTACGGATCGGAACACTTGTTCGTCCCGCTCCCCGTCGCGGGTTTCGCGCCGGCGAGCCCTTCGAGGGAGAACTTATGGAGCGTCTTCTCGGGGGTCGAATGGGAGAACCAGATCCCGCTCGCGGTCCGCAGCCCGACGGGGAGGTTGCGGAAGAACTGTCGGCACGTCGCCTGAAGGGCGCCAGCGCCACCCCCCATCGCCCCGATCCGGCGGGAATTGAACACCAGGGGGATCGGGATCCCGTTCTTCATGATCTCCTTCCCCTGGAGCTCCGCCAGCTCGTGGTTCCCCGCGAAGATGTGCACCTGATCCGGGAACGCCGTCTTGAACTTCGCGGCCAGCACGAGACATTCGTAGGAGTAGTCCCCCTTGAACTCCTCGTTGTAGATGTTGTGGATCAACTCGTGCAGGACGACGTGCCGCTGCGGATTATGTTCCAGGTCGGCGGTCTGGAGGATCCGCTCGAGATTCTCGACGTTCCCGTGGATGTCCCCCGTGAAGAAGACGTCCCCCTGGGCCGGAAGCAGCACGAGATCGCCCTTGCGAAGTTTGTCGGTCCGCAGCGCGTGGACCGCGTTCTTGAAGAAGATCAGGTCGCGCGCGTAGTCGACCCCGGAGATCATCGCGGTGCGCTCTGCGTCAGGCGCACGCGGAAGATCACGTTCCCGATCGTCACCTCGTCGCCGTCCGACAGGCGGGCGCTGACCTTCTTCTCCCCGTTGACGCCGGTCCCGTTCGTGCTGCCCAGGTCGCGGATCGTGTACGTCCCGCGAACCTTGCGGAAGACGGCATGCTCGGTCGAAACCAGCGTCTCGTCGTCCGGCAGCGAGATCACGCCGTTCCCCTCCAGCTCGCGGCCGACGAGCAGGTCCCCCTGGTCCAGGGAGAACTTCTCCCCCTTGCGCGCGCCGCGTACGACCTCGATCTCGCCGGAGAACCGCTCCTCCGAGGCCGTCTGTTCCTTCGGGACGATGTAGACGCGGAACATCACATTCCCGATCTCGACCTCGTCTCCCTCCACCAGGAGGGTCTTCTCCTTCAGTAGATGGCGGTTCAGGAAGGTCCCGTTCTTGCTGCCGATATCCTCCACCCAGTACCCCCGCTCGTCTTTCCAGAACCGGGCGTGTTCGGAGGAGACGAACTTCGCCGTCTCGGAGAAGTTGATCGCGCGGGGTCGGTCGAGACCCCGGCCGATGACGACCTCGCCGTCCTCGAGCCCCCATTTCTCTCCCAGGCGTTCCCCCTGTACGACCCAGATCTCCCCGCGCAAGGAGGAGGGGGGCCGGGGATCCGCCCGACGACGCCGGAAGAGGCCGAACATGGAGACGCATCCTAGTATAGCGGGACGGGGACGGAACGACTCCAAGCGGCCCGCACGATGTTCCCGAAGGATCTGCGGGCCGAACTCCCCAATCCCAACTCCCAACTCCCAACGGAACCGGTGTGATCGTTATTCCCGTGGGGAAGGCCCGAGTCTGTTGGGATTTGGGATTTGGGATTTGGGATTTCGTTCGCAGGCGGATTCTGCAGAAACTTTCTGGCGAACGCTTAGTGCGCAGACTCTACATGCCTTGCGTAGGCGTCCGCGTCGAGGAGCCCCTGCGGCGCCCCCCCCGCGACGCGGACCTTGATCATCCACCCCGCGACGTAGGGATCGTCCGCGATCGCGTCGAGCGCAGCGGACAGCGCCCCGTTGACCTCGAGGACGGTCCCCGAAACGGGGGAGACCAGGTCGGAGACCGCCTTGACCGATTCGATCTCCCCGAACGGCTCCTTCGCCTTCAGCGCGCGCCCGGGCTTGGGCAGGTCGACATAGACGAGATCCCCCAGCTGCTCCACCGCATGGGCCGTGATCCCGACCGTCGCGACATCGCCGGACACGAGCACCCACTCGTGGGTCGTGCTGTACTTCAACAGCGCCGGATAGGTCCCCGCCATGCGTCCGCCCCGATCCGCGATCCTAAGCGGATCAGAAGATCCGGTCGTCGTTCAACTCCCAGTACTTCACGAGCGCATCCAGGGAGATGGAATCGTTCAGGAACCCGATGATCGCACCGATATCGTGCTTCGTCTGCATCCCGAAATACAGATGGTGCGAGGGGAAGAACACGACGTCCCCCCCCTGCAGACGGATGTTCTGGTCCAGATCCGCCTCCTTCAGGTATCGCTCCCAGTTGCACAGGATGACGTTGACCGTACCGTCCTCGGCCTTGCGGTAGACGGCAAGGCGATTCCACTGCGTGTTGCCGGAAAACCCGCCGGACTCGGCGATGACCTGCTGGAGATCCTCGATGCCGGTGTAGTCGTACACGACCGCCTGGATCCCCCCGGCCGATGCGATCTGCGAGAACGAGCCGAACACGACGATCCGCCCGGATCGGACGTCCCGGGTCGTCAGGACCCCCTCGGAACCGCTCACATTCACCGTGATGACCGGGTCGCGCAGGTAGGAGGAGAGACGCCGCCGCATCTCGTCCTTGAACTCCGGGATCGACATCCCCTCGACCCACATCTCGCCGATGCGCGGCAGATCGATCTTGCCGTCCGGGCCGACGCGAACCGCCCCGTTGATTGCGGCCCACGACTCCACGGAGATATTGAGGATCGTATTCGGTCCCATCCTGAACAGGGGGCGCAGGGGGCGCCCCTCCGCCTCATGCTGCCTACGGAGCATCTCTTCGATCTCGTTCCAGGCCGCGGCGGTGTACATCCGCACGCGCATGCTCCGCGACTTCAACTCCTCCTGGTACGCCGCGCGGTCCGCAGGGTCGATGTTCAGGGTGTCGAGCACGTCGAAGATCTCCTTCGGGGAACGAGTCAAGGCGAGTCGACACCCCGCGAGGCACAACACCACCCAACCCAGCGCCACGCCCCTCATGACCGCTCTCCCCGGATTCATCGGCACACCGGCACCTCCCCTGTAGGCAACGGGGGTATTCTAGGCCCGCGCGCCTCCCGCGCAAGTCCTTCCGTTCCCGCCTCTTATCGTTGCGGCGCGCCAGCCTCGTCCGTCAGAATGCGCGCGTGCTGAGGATGATCGATGTCAGCGGGAAGCCCCCCGTCTTTCGCACCGCCCGTGCGGAGGGGGTGGTCCGGATGCGGGCGGAGACAGCTCTCGCGATCCGGGAGGGGCGGGTCCCAAAGGGGGACGTGCTGGGAACCGCGCGGGTCGCCGGGATCATGGCCGCCAAGCGCACCCCCGAATTCATCCCCCTATGCCACCCGATCACCCTCACGTACGTCGAGGTGGACCTGAAGACAGGGCGTGACGCCGTGCAGATCGAGGTGCTGACCCGTGCCGTCGACAAGACCGGCGTCGAGATGGAGGCGCTCACCGCGGTCGCCGCCGCGTGTCTGTCCGTCTACGACATGTGCAAGGGGATCGACCCGGAAATGACGATCGGGCCGATCCGGCTGGTCGAGAAGACGAAGGAACCGGTCCCGGAAACCTAATGGCTTCGCGAGGCGCGATGCGCGATGCGCGATGCGATATACCCCTGCGCGCCGCAGTCCTGATCGTCAGCGACAGGCGATCGGCGGGAACCGCACCGGACCGGACGGGGCCGGCGCTGCTGGAGGCGCTCGGCCGCGCCGGATGGGAGGCGCGGCTCGCCGGAGCGGTCCCCGACGAGCGAGTCTCCATCGCCCGGACGCTGCGGAGGCTGGCGACCACGGAGGATCTTGTCGTGACTGCGGGGGGAACCGGCCCCGGAGCGAGGGACGTCACGCCGGAGGCGACGCGGGAGGTTCTCGATACGGAGCTTCCGGGGCTCGGCGAGGCGATGCGCGCGGCGTTCCGGAAGCGCTACCCCGCATCCATGCTCTCGCGCGCCACGGCTGGGGTGTGCGGGAACGCGCTGCTTCTCAACCTACCCGGATCCCCCCGCGGGGCGGTCGAATCCCTCGAGGCGGTCGCCGGCGTCCTTCCCCACGCGATCGGGATCCTCCGCGGCGCGAAGCGCCACCCGTCCCGAACCGGCGCACGACCCAGCCCAAGGAAACGGGAGCACCCTGCGCCGCGGCGCGCGGGGCGCGGACGCACTTCCGTCAGATCCGCAACCTCCCCTGCCCGTCACCCTTCTCTCGATACCCGGCGCTCAACAACTTCTCGATCCGCTTGATCAGATCCGCGGACTTGAACGGCTTCGACATGAAGTCGTCGGCGCGGGAGCGCACGCGCCAGTAGTCGTCCGTCTTCGTGGAGGCCTGGGTGGTCGCGGTCAGGATCATGACCGGGATGTGCTCCATCTTCGGATCGTTCTTGAGCTCGTAGCAGACCTCCAGGCCGTTCTTCCCCGGCATCATCACGTCGAGCAGGATCAGGTGAGGCTCGATCTTTCGCGCGGTCTCCAGGGCGGCCTTGCCGTTGTCGACCGCCGTGACCTGGTGGCCACACCCCTCCAGGGTGAACTGGAGGATGGTCCGGATGTTCGGATCGTCCTCCGCGATCAGGACGTGCTTCCTCTTCGCGCTCGTCGCTTCGGCCATGCCCGTACCCTCCGGCGATTCTACCTCATGCGAACGGGGACTGTTCCACGGTCCCCAGGTCCACTTCCTGGCGGCCCTGCGCTCCATGCACCGGCAGCACGACCGTGAAGGTGCTCCCCTTGCCCAGCGTGCTGGCGACATGAAGGGTCCCCCCGTGTGCCTGGACGATGCTGCGTGTGATCGCCAGCCCCAGCCCGGTGCCGCGGATGTTCCGGGTCGCCTCGGAATCGACCCGGAAGAACTTCTCGAACAGGTTCTTCTGATTCTCCTCGGAGATCCCGAGCCCCTCGTCCGCGACCTCGAACCACAGGTTCCCCTCGCGCGGGAAGGCCCGCAGCCAGACCCGTCCCCCCGCCGGCGAGTACTTCACCGCGTTCGAGACGAGATTGAGCAGCACCTCCTTCATCTTGTCCGCGTCGAGGTTGACCTGGGGCATCCCTTGGGCGACCTCGAGGATCAGCGTGTGCCGTTCGGACTGGACGCGGGACACCTTCTCGATCGAACGAACCAACTCCGAGGGGTCCACGGCCGCCAGGACCAGGTGGAGCTTCCCGGACTCGATCCGGGAGACGTTCAGCAGGTTTTCGATCAGCTCCAGCAGGCGGTCCGATTCCTCCTCGACGACGCGCAGGAACTTCACCTGCGTCTCGTCCTCCACCATCCCCAACAGCGCGTCCGTATACGCCTTGATCGAGGTCAGCGGCGTGCGCAGCTCGTGGGAGACGTTGTTGACGAACTCGGACTTCATCTGGTCGAGGCGCCGCAGCCGCTCCAGCTCGCGGGTCGCCGTCATGTCGCGGCACTGGAGGACCGCCCCCGTGGCCATCCCCGACGCGCCCCGCACGAGCGACCCGCTGACCCCGTAGTCGACGCGCGTCCCGCCGCTCAAGGTGTGCTCCAGCAGGCGGTCCATCCCAAAACCGGTCTGGAGCACCTCCTCGAGCAGCTCGCGGATCGGCCCCGCGGCGGCGGGCGGGAGGATCTCCTCCAGCCTACGGCCCGGCTCCAGGCCGCGCTCGACCTCGAACATCAGCAGCATGTTCCGGTTCACCTGGGTCACCCGCCCGTCGGGCGACACCGTCATGACGCCGTGGGCCATCCCCTCCAGGATGTTCGACAGGAAGTGCCGGGCCTCCTCGACACCGCGGCGGCGCGCATCCAGCTCCTCCACGAGGCGACGGTTCGTCAGGGCGAAGGCCGCCTGGTCGGTGAGGAACTGGAGGTCCGACAGGAGGGCAGGTGGCACGTCCTCGATCGACCCCGGGGCGCCGACCACGACCCATCCCAGGAGATCCGGACCCGACGCGATCGGGGCGAGGATCTCGAACCCTCCGGAGGGGGCCTCCCGCACGACCGGACGCCGGTTCGCCCGAGCCCAGGCCGACTCGGGCCGCGTCTCGGGGCGGGACGGCTCGCCGCCGGCCACGACCCGTCCGGAGAGGGAGGAACCGTCCCCCGTCGCCCGCCAGGTCTCGCACCGCCCCCACCGGCCCAGGGAGGAGACGGCCTCCCGCAGGGCGCGCAGGACCGCCTCCGGGGCCGCGCCGTCCAGGATCGAGCGCACCTGGTCCCGGACGGCCTCCCATCGTGCCCCGAGCTGCTCGTATCCGAGATCGCGCGGCATGGACGCCATCGCCAAGCGCCGGCTACAGGAAATCCAGGAAGACCATCGCGCGCTCGGCTTCCTCTTCCGTCGCGCGCAAGATCTCCGGAATCCGGCCCTCGGTCAGGCCCAGCGCCTCCCACGCGGTCGGGGAGCACGCCGGGATCTTGCGGTCGCCGCCGGAGCCGATCTGCAGCGCGCGGCAGACGATGTCCCCGAGGTGGATCACCGACGTGATCTTCTGGACCTCGTCGGATAGCGCCGGGTTGTGGTGGCAGGCGACCGCCTGGACAAGCCCCTTGGAGAGTTTCCACTGCTCGAAGAGCCACCCGGCGACCTCGGCATGGGTGACCCCGAGCACCTCCGCCTCCGCCTCGACGAACAGGCAGTCCTTCTTCTCGACGACCTCGAGCACCCGCACGAAATCGTCGTGCAGGTACTGGTCCAGCACGATCTTGCCGACGTCGTGGAGAAGCCCGGCGATGAAGAAATCCTCGAGGGCCGTGTACCCGATCGCCTTTCCGATGACGCGACAGGCGGCGCCGGTGCCGATCGAATGCTTCCAGAAATCCTCGCGGCGGTACGGCGACTCCGACTGGCCGCGGAACGTGTCGAAGATCGACGAGGAGAGGACGATGCTCTTCACCGTGTTGAACCCCAGGATCACGATCGCGTGCGTCACCGTCGTGATCCGGCTCGGGAAGCCGTAGAAGGCGGAATTGACGACCTTCAGGATCCGCGCGGTCACCGCGGGATCCGAGGAGATCAGCTGACCGACCTGCTTGGCGGTCGTGTGCGGGTCGACGATCATCGAGTTGAGGCGTTGGAGGATCGCCGGGAGCGTCGGGAGCCCCTGGACGCGCCCCACCAGCCGCCGGACCCGTTCCGGATCCGGGTTCATGCCTGGCGCCGCGCCACGCGCGCACGCAGGATCGGCAACGCCGAGGCACCGATCCGCTCCATCAGCGGGTTCCCCGCATGAGGCTCGAACATGCTGCGATGCAAACCCTCCGCGTCCCCCTGGGGCGCCTCCACCGCGTCGCCTCCCTCCACGACGATCGCCGCGACCCCCCGCTGCGCGAGCCGCTCCAGGATCGCCGCATCGAGCGTGCTGCCGGTGCGCATCAGCTCGAAGCCGCGCGCGTCGCGCACCTCCCGGGCGAGCACCATGCCCGGCTTCGCCTGCGACAGGGGGATCCGAGGCATGGAAGGCGGGATCATACACTACCGCTCCCCCCATGACCTCTCTCGACACGCGCCCGGGCGTCTACCTTCACAACCTCGGATGCCAGATGAACGCCCTGGATTCCGAGCGGCTCCTGGGACTCCTGGAGGAGGACGGCTACCGGAGCGTCGCGGAGGTCCAGGAGGCGGACCTGATCCTGGTGAACACCTGCTCCGTCCGCGACCACGCCGAGCACAAGGCGTACTCCCTCCTGGGACAGTACGCGCGCCAGAAGCGGTTCCACCCCGGGCTGATCGTCGGGATGATCGGCTGCCTCGCCCAGAGGGAGGGGGAACGGGTCCTGTCGCGCGCCCCCGCCCTCGACCTCGTGGTGGGGCCGGGGGACCTCGACGCGGTCCCGGGAATCATCCGGGCGCTGCGCGAGGAGCGCCGGAGCGTCGTCGCGGTCTCGCGTGCGTCGGGCCGCGCGCTCGGCGGTTCACACCGCGCCGCGAGCGGCCGCGCCGCGGGCGGCGGCCCGGTCGCGTTCGTCGAGGTCTCCCACGGGTGCGACCGCTCCTGCACCTTCTGCATCGTGCCGACCGTGCGGGGCCGCGAGACGAGCCGCCCTCCGGAGGAGATCGTGGAGGAGGTCCGCGTCCTGGCAGGGCAAGGGGTCCGCGAAGTGGTCCTGCTCGGCCAGACCGTCAACAGCTACGGGCGCCACCAGACCCCCCGGACATCGCTGGCGGAGCTCCTGGGGCGGATCGACGCCGTCGCGGGGATC
>JACQRN010000171.1 GCA_016206515.1 Planctomycetota bacterium
GAAGGGGTGGCGGTACGGGATCGAGGGGAAGGGGTCGCACGGCGCCGGCCATCCCCTGTGCTCGGACGGCTTCCACGCGGCGGTCGCACCGCTCAACGAGAGGCTGGGCCGCGAGCTCCCCCGGTGCGATCCGAAGGCGCAGCGCTGCGGGGGAGGGGAGAAGGCAGCGATTCTCGAGGAGTGCTTCTGGGAGGCGATCGGGGTCGTCCGCGAGGCGCTGCTCGCCGACCGGGAGACGGTCGATTTCCTCGCCGGGCGGCTCCGGGAGGCGCGCGAGCGCCTCGACCGGCACGCGCGCCGGCCACGCCCGGGCGCGCCCCGGATCGAGGCGGTGTACGAGGCGGTGGTTGGAGCGGGGAGCCGGACCCCCGCACCGCTTCGCCTCGAGCCGGGATCCGTGACCACGCTTCGGGCGGAGCTCGGGAAGGTCCTGAACCACCTGAACCGGCAGAGCGGCGGGGCCCTGATCGCCGCGGCGGCGGACCTCCTCGCCTCGACCAGCGTGAACCTCGCCGCGGGAGGGTTCCCCGCGGGGTACTTCAACGCCCGGACCAACCCCGGCGCGAGGCTCCTCGCCTCCGGCGGGATCTGCGAGGACGCGATGGCGGGGATCCTCTCCGGGCTCTCCGCCTTCGGCCGGCACATGGGCGTGGGGTCTTCCTACGGCGCGTTCCTCGCCGCCCTGGGTCACATCGCCGCGCGCCTGCACGCGATCGGGAACCAGGCCCGCCGCGGGGGAGACGGCGCCCCGTACCGGCCCTTCGTCCTGGTCTGCGCCCACGCCGGGCTCAAGACCGGCGAGGACGGCCCGACCCACGCCGACCCGCAGCCCCTACAGCTTCTCCAGGAGAACTTCCCCCCGGGGACGATGATCACGCTCACCCCCTGGGACCCGCAGGAGATCTGGCACCTCGTCGCCGCGGCGCTCGCCCTCCGGCCGGCGATCGTCGCGCCGTTCGTGACCCGGCCGGGGGAGCGGGTGATCGACCGGGAGGCCCTCGGCCTCGCTCCGCCCCAAGCCGCCGCGCGGGGAGTCTACCGCCTGCGCCGGGCGGCGGGGAAGCGGGACGGCGCCGTGGTCCTCCAGGGGAGCGGCGTCACCTACGCGTTCGTCGAGGGCGCCCTTCCGCTCCTCGAGACCGAGGGAATCGACTTCGACGTGTACTACATCGCGAGCGCGGAGCTGTTCGACGCGCTGCCGGAGGAGGAGAGGAGCCGGATCTTCCCCGAGGCGGTCGCCCGCCGGGCGATCGGGATCACCGGGTTCACGCTTCCGACGATGTACCGCTGGATCCGGTCCGACCGGGGCCGCGCCCTGACCCTCCACCCCTTCCGCCGCGGGCACTATCTCGGGAGCGGCCCGGCGGAGCAGGTCCTGGTGGAGGCGGGTCTCGACGGGGAGAGCCAGTTCCGCGCCATACGCTCCTGGGTGCGGGAGGGCGCGACCTGACCGCCCGATCTCCGCAGGATGGCCAGTCCCTCCACCGTTCCTGACGCCCTGTGGTGGCGGACCTCCCCCTGAACAGCCTGCGAGAGCCGGGTACCTCCCGCTGTCCAAGCACTGCCGGAGCGCCGCGAACAGTACGAGCGGTCTCACGTCCCTCATCCCCCTTCCTGTGCGGAACAATTTAAGGATTGTCGCCGAAAAATGTGAAAGTCGTGTAAGTGACTGAAAAACCGGGTGCAACGGTGATGCCCGCTTCACATCCAGCCCAAAGTGTGGTAAGAATCCCGCCAAAGGTGCCAGCAAAGCGAGCGTCGGCCCTATGGACAAGCTGGAGCGGCTTTATGCTCTGCACGGCCTTCTCGACGGTCGCCGCGGAGCGCTTCCGTTGGCAGGGATCGTCGAGCGGCTGGAATGCTCTCCGGCGACCGCCAAACGCGCCATCCGGGAGATGCGAACGCTGCTCGATGCCCCGCTCGTTTACGACGCCTCGCTCGGCGGCTACCGTTACGCCCCCGAAGACGGTGGACGTCGCTTCGAGCTACCCGGCCTCTGGTTCCGGGCGGATGAGCTCGCCGCCCTCGTGACACTGCGCCAGGTGCTCGGGCGCCTCGAGCCGGGCCTGCTGAACGAGGTCCTGGCCCCGCTCGCGCGGCGCCTGGAAGAGATTCTCGCCCTCCGCGGTGTACGACCAGAGGCTGCAGCAGGCAGGTCCCGTCGGGTGAGCGTGGAAAAAAGTTCAGCGGAGGGTCAGGAATTGAGCCACCGGGGTGCTAACGTACGGATAGGTGATCTGCGGGTTCGGGGAGGTCGGGAGGGCATCGGTTCGAATGATCGGCAGCGCACTGGAGTCGTAAAGCGCGTATATCGGGGAGTGTGAATGGTCCACAGGGATCCGGCGCAGAGCGCCAAACCGACCATCGCCGAGGTGCTGGAGCAGTTCCTCGCGGAGGAGCGGCAGCGCTTGGCGCCGAAGACGTTCGCGAACTACCGGCGTGTGATCGAGTTGCTCCCGCACAGCCTGAACGGCTACGCATACCAGTCGCTCGGCAAGGCCAAGAGCGCGCTCTTCGACCGTCTCTTCAGCGCCAGGGGGACGGAGCATCGCGAGTTCTGCGGGATCTTCGGGCCCGAGCACATCCTGCCGAACGTCGGCGAGTTCCTCGGCTACTTCATGGTCCGCAAGGTGATCGCCGGGAAGGAGACCCTCCGCGCGGCCGGGACGGTCACGAAGAAACTCGCCAGGTGGCTGACGGAGAAAGGGTACGCGAAGGCGGAGGATGCCGGCGGGGCGGCGGAGCGGCTGCCCGCGATCTTCCGGAGGCCGAGGAGCTGGCCTCCCTCCTGCGTGAGGTCGCGGACGGGCAGGAGCGGGGCGACGGCGATGACGAGATCGAGGACCATTTCAAGCTCACCCGCGTGGAGCCAGGCAAAGTCTGGCTCGAGGGGATGCTCGACGGGCGCGAGCTCGGCCCCATCAGGGTTCCCGAGAAGATCAGCCGCCGCTGCCGGGTGGGCTGGTCGATCTACGGCGTGGTCGGCCGCTGCGGGAAGGCGTGGCGGATCGCTGAGGCATGGAACGTTTATCCGGAGTGATCGTGGGCCGGGCGAAGGGCGCAGGGAGGAAGGGCTCCGTTCTGGGGCGCCTGAAGGCCGAGGAGGCCCAGGACGTTCTGTGCTGCCTCCTCGCGGTTCACCCGGACCTTGGCGCGGAAGCGGAGGCGATCGCCCGCTCCCGCCTGGGAGAGGTCACCTGCGAGACCATCGCGGATGAAGTTCAGGAAGCGGTGTGCATCCTCGATCTCGACGACCTCAACGGGCGCGCCGGACGGCACGAGTGGGGCTACGTCGAGCCCACCGAGGCGGCCTGGGAGATTTTGGAGGAGTCCGTGGAGCCGTTCGTCGCGGACATCAGGCGCCGGATGGCACTCGGCCTGGAAGCCGATGCCCTGGAGATCTGCAAGGGCGTGGTGCTCGGCCTCCACCGCGTGGCGCGAGACAAGGGGGGCGATCTTCTGGAGTGGGCTCCCGATTTCCCCGCCGAGGCAGCGGGTGAAGCCATCGAGACCTGGCTCACGGGGGGCGGACGGAAGAAGGCGGCTGGGGCGAGGCCCCGGCGCCGTCGCGCCGCATTCCCGCGGGAGTTCGCCGACCGGTTTGTCCCGGAATGGCGCAACATGATCGTGCGCATTTTGTCCCGGAAGAGGTGAAGACGCGCGATGAGCTCGAGGAGCTTCGACCAGTTCTTCAGGAAAGCCGTGGGAGAGCCGCCCTTTCCCTTCCAGCGGAAATTCGCGGAGGCCCCGTCTCTATGGGCTGCGAAGAAGCTGAAGAATGGGATATTTACCCCGAGCGCGAGGCAATCCTCGTCGGCACCCAGGACATGCTGCTCTCGCGCGCGCTCAACCGGGGGTACGCGGCGAGCCGTGCACGCTGACCGATACACCATCTACGACCCCGCGTGGAATCTCTGCATGGAGACGCGGCAACTGCACAGGGAGGGCTGGTCCGACCCGCCCGGCTCTCGCTGGGTCCCCTACGCCCGCCCGCGTGAGTGCTTCAAGTTCCAGCCCCGACCGCGGTCGCCCAGGACCGAGGAGGGTCACCGCATCCATGTCGCCCGCTACGCCCTCGACTCAACTGTCCTCCCGTTGGTCACCGAGACGTTGCCCGTCGCAGAGGCTGCAAGGCAGGCTCTTATGGGCATTCACGGCCGACTCACGGAGAATAACGGCGTTCGAGGGCATTCCAGTGTCCTGTCCGGCAAGGACGAGCATGATCAGCCGCTAGCCGGCCATTGCCACTCGTATTACCTGCCGAGCGACGAGGACGGAGATGCCGCCTCGACCACCTGACGGTTTATGCCGCGGGAGGTTTTGGACGCGACGAACGGCGCGCCTTCGACCGTTTGCATGAGCTCCGGACTGGCCGCGAGGGTGAGGAGCGCC
>JACQRN010000172.1 GCA_016206515.1 Planctomycetota bacterium
CCCGAACACCATGTACCCCGCCACCCCCAGGCCCACCAGGACGCCGACGATCGCCGCAGCCTTCATCGCACCCTCCCATCCCCCGCACGGACGGCGCAAGGAAGGGGCATTCTAAGCGGCCCGCACGATGTTCCTGAATCCCAACTCTCAAAGGAACCGGCGTGATCGCACTTCCCATGGGGAAGGGTGTTCATCCCCCCGATATGATGCGTACCCCGTGTCCGGCACGACCCAGACCCTGCGCCGCACGCCGCTCTACCCGGTCCACTTGCGGCAAGAGGCAAAAATCGCCCCGTTCGGCGGCTGGGAGATGCCGATCCAGTACCCGGAGGGGATCCTCGCCGAGCACCTCCAGACGCGGCGCAGCGGGGGCCTGTTCGACGTCTCCCATATGGGGCGGTTCTGGATCGAGGGGGCCGGCGCGCTCGATTTCCTCCAGTACGCGCTGACCCACAACACCTCGCTCGTTGCGGTCGGACGGGCCCAGTACAACCTCCTGGCCACGCCCGACGGCGGGACGGTGGACGACTGCTACCTCTACCGCCTCGGCGAGACACGCTACCTCCTGGTCGTCAACGCCGCGAACATCGACAAGGACTTCCGCCACCTCGAGGCGATCCGGTCCGAGCGGTTCGCGAAGTCCGCGACGCTCCGCGACGAGACGGACGCCACCGCGATGCTCGCTCTCCAGGGACCGAAGACGGAGGGGGTGCTGCAGGAGGTCATGGCCCGCCTGAAGGCGAAGGGGACTCTCCCGAAGCGCGGGCGCAACAACCTCTCGACCCTCGCGCTCCCCGACGGAGGTGAGTTCCTCGTGACGCGCACCGGATACACCGGCGAGCCGGTCTGTTTCGAGCTGTTCGTCCCCGCGCGCCACGCCGAGACGCTCTGGCGGGCGATCCTCGAAACGCAGCCGGGGACGGTGAAACCGGTGGGGCTCGGGGCGCGCAACACGCTCCGCTCGGAGGCGGGGCTTCCGCTCTACGGGGACGAGCTGTCGGAGAAGATCTCCGGGATCGCCGCGGGGCTCCACGCCCTGGCGATCCGGCTGATCGACAAGCCGGGCGACTTCTGCGGCCGAGAGGCGCTCCTGAAGCAGTACCTCGAGGGGCCGCGCGAGCGCGTGATCCCGTTCGTCATGGAGGGGCGCGGGAAGGGAGCACGCGACAACGACCGGGTCTACCTGGGCGCTCGCCGGATCGGGCGGGTCACGTCCGCTACGACGGTCCCGTACGAGGCGGACGGCGGCGCGCAAGAGCTCCGGCGCGTCGGGTTCGCCCTGATCCCCCCCACCTGCCGGACCGGATTCGCACACGGGGAGGACCGGCGGTTCGGGGACCGGATCGAGATCCGGCGCGAGAAGGACGGTGCCGAGGCGGTTATCGGCGAGGCGGAACTGGTCGAGGGGTTCGCACGGCTGTCGGCCGACCGCAAGCGCCTGCTTCCGATCCTGTACCCGCCGGCCTGCCCGGAATCCGAGCGCGCCCCTCGCGCCGCCTCCCTCGCCGCCGACCTCTCCCGCCGCGCCCGGAAGAATCACGACTGGCGCCAGCGCGCCTGCGTCAACCTGATCGCCTCGGAGAACACCCCCTCCGACTTCGTGCGCGCGCTCCAGTCGCTCGACCCCTCGGGGCGGTACGCCGAGCACCAGCAAGTCGGCCTCGACGAGGTCTACTACTACCAGGGGACCGCTTGGATCCGCTGGGTCGAGGAGGAGGTCTGCCGCGTCCTGCGGCGCGTCTTCGGGTGCCGCAACGTCGAACCGCGCCCGATCTGTGGCCAGATGGCGAACGAGACCGTCTTCGAGGCGATGGTGCGGTACCGCGCCTTCAAGAACCGCAAGACCAGCAAGGCCCCCTCGCCGATGCACCGCGTCTTCACGCACTCCCTGGCGCTCGGCGGGCACCTCTCGTCGCAGCCGGGCGGCGCGCTTTACAACTGGGTAGAAGTCTCGCCCGAGGGGTCCCCCGCGGTCACCCGCTGGCCGGTCCGGAAGGAGTACCCGTACGCGATCGACGTCGCGGCGCTCCCGGCGCTGATCGAGAAGCACCGGCCGGACCTGATGGTGCTGGGGAAGAGCATGATCCTGGAGCCGGAACCCGTGCGCGAGGTCGCCCGGCTGCTCGATTCGTTCGGCCTGGAGGATCGCCCGGTTCTGATGTTCGACATGGCGCACGTCCTGGGTCTGTACGGCCCCGGATACCAGCAGCCTCTCGAGGAGGGGGTCGACATCGTCACCGGCTCCACACACAAGACGTTCCCCGGCCCGCAGCGCGGCGTGATCCTTTCCAACCTCGACGAGTCGTTCGGACGGAGGAAACACCTCTGGCAGTCGATCCGCTCCGCCGCGTTCCCGGGCGCGATGAGCAACCACCACCTCGGGACGCTGCAGGCGCTCCTGGGGGCCGCCTGCGAGTTCGACGCCTTCGGGCGCGAGTACCAAGCGGCGATCCTGGCGAACGCCAAGGCGTTCGCGCGCTCACTCGCCGACGCGGGGCTCCAGGTGGAGGGGGACGCCTCGCGCGGGTACACCCAGACCCACCAGGTGCTCGTACGGCTCGGGACGGGGAAGGGGATCGAGGGGGCGCGCCGCCTTGAGGCGAACGGGATCATCTGCAACTTCCAGGGGCTCCCCGGCGACCCCTCGTTCCAGATCGCCAGCGGCCTGCGCCTGGGGGTCCAGGAGATGACCCGGTACGGCATGGACGCTCGCGCCTTCGGGGAGCTCTCCGCCCTGATGGCCGACTGCCTCCTGCGGGGGAAGGACGTGAAGGACGCGGTCGCCGCCCTGCGCGGAAGGTTCCTCGATATGCGCTTCTGCTTCGGACGCGAGCAGGTCGCCGCGGTACTCGAAGCAGCGCGATTGTAAGAGCCGATCCCACGACCTTTGCATCATGTCGTCCCGAGGAGCCATCGATTAGCACTCGAGCGACGAGGGACCCGGGTAGAGCCCCTTGCGCCCGATGCGCCACGTCTGGAAGGAGTCCGGGACGTGCAACAGGGCGATGATGAACGGGATGATCGCGGCATCGTTCTGGGGAGCGCTCAGGATCGCGAACCAGACGATCCCGGCCCCGAGCATCTCCAGGAGTGCGATCCCGCGATGCCCCAGGTAGAGATCGCCGAGCCCCGGGAAGAGAAGGGACAGAGCCCCCGCCTTCCGCGCGGACTTGAAGCTCCCGCCGCACCCCCCGCACCGGTCCGGCAACCCCTCCACAACGTCGTAACAGTGCGGGCAGAGATTTTCCTTCCCCGCCGCGGGCCCTTCCGGAACGACGGCACGAGCGTGGTGCGCCACGAGGAACTTCTGGAAGACCTCCCGGTCCGCCTTCGGGATCCGCAGGAACAGAAGGGTCTTCCCCGTGCGGAGGCGGAGCTTGCATTTGCCCCAGCTCAGGAGGACCTTCTCGACTTGGTCGTATTGGATCTGGGCGCGAAGGTGCGCCGGCCTGTCGTTGGAGCGGATCTGGATCATCAGGATCCTCTTCGTCGTCAGGACGAACGCCTGCCGGTTGAGGTAGTACATGACTTGGCCCAGAAAGAGCTCCTCGAAGAACGAGTGCTGCAAACCGGTTGTCACGAAGAAGACCTGTTCCCCCCCCTCCAGCATGGGTCGGACGGCCGGATCGATCCGTTGCAGAAGCCGGAGTTTCTTCTTGGAGCGGCGACCGGCCCACCACCCCTCCCCCGGGAAGATCCCCTTCCAGATGTAGGGACAGCCGGTCTCCACACCCTCCTGCAGCAGTTCCTTGAAATCGCGGACATCGTGCAACGTCGCGGCCATGCCCCCTCCTTGCCGGGCCGGATTCCACCATGCCGAGGACGTGCGCACAAGCCGACGGAGCCTGGATTCTCTCTTCCCGAACCCCTTCAATACGCCGGAAGGGAGACCGACATGCGCGTATTCGTCGCCGACAAGTTCGAGGATGCGGGGATCGAGGGGCTCAAGTCGCTCGGGTGCGAGGTCGCCTACGAGGCGGCGCTCAAGGGGGACGCGCTGGCGAAGGCCGTGCGCGACAGCGCCCCGGAGGTCCTGATCGTCCGCTCCACGCAGGCGCCGCGCGGGCTTCTCGAAGCCTCGCCGTCCCTGGAGCTCGTCGTCCGCGCCGGGGCGGGGGTCAACACGATCGACGTGGCGGCCGCCTCGGCCCTGGGCGTCTACGTCGCCAACTGCCCCGGGAAGAACTCGATCGCCGTGGCGGAGCTCGCCTTCGGCCTGCTCCTCTCCCTCGACCGCCGGATCCCGGAGAACGTCTCCTCCCTCAAGGAGAAGAAGTGGAACAAAAAGGAGTTCTCGAAGGCGCGCGGTCTCCACGGCCGGACGCTGGGGGTGATCGGCCTCGGGCAGATCGGCCAGGAGATGGCGCTCCGCGCGCGGGCGTTCGGGATGAAGGTAGTCGGCTGGAGCCGGTCGCTCACCCCCGAGAAGGCGGCCGAACTGGGGATCACGCGCGCCGCCTCGCCCGAGGACGTCGCGCGCGTCTCGGACGCGGTGTCGGTCCACGTGGCCGCCGCCCAGTCGACGAAGGGGCTGTGCGGGAAGCGGTTCTTCACCGCGATGAAGGAAGGGACGATCTTCCTCAACACCGCGCGCGCCGATGTGGTCGATGAGGCGGCCCTGATCGAGGCGGTCCGCACGAAGGGGGTCCGCGCCGGGCTCGACGTCTTCACGGGGGAGCCCGCCGAGGGGACGGGGACGTGCGACGTGGAGCTCTCCCGCACCCCGGGCGTCTACGTTACCCACCACATCGGGGCGTCCACCGACCAGGCACAGATGGCGATCGCGCAGGAGACGGTGCGGATCGTCCGCGTCTACCGCGAGACGGGCGAGGTCCCCAACTGCGTGAACCTGCGCACGAAATCGAAGGCATCGCACATGCTCGTGGTGCGCCACCGCGACCGGGTCGGGGTCCTCGCCGCGATCCTCGACGTCCTGCGCGCCTCCGAGATCAACGTCCAGGAGATGGAGAACGTCCTGTTCGAGGGGGGCGACTCCGCCTGCGCGCGGATCCGTGTCGACCGGGAGGTTCCGGCCGCGGCGGTGGAGAGGATCCGGGAATCCCATGCCGAGATCCTCGCCGTACGGGCGATCCGCCTGTAAGGGCGCCTACGGTCGGATCACCGGAAACTTCATCTTCCGGGCCGCACCGGCAAGACGCTCGTCGTAGGTGGCGACGCGGATGGCCGGGTCCCGCTCGCGCAGGAAATCGGCGGTCGCCAGATGCAGGGCATCGAGCGTTCGCATCGGGGAGGGGAACGGCTCCAGGGCCCTGGCGAGCACTTGTGGGGCGAGTTCCGCGAGCGCCAGGCGTCCCAGGAGGGCGCGCGCCGCCTCGCCGTGAGACCCCTCCAGGCGCCTGGCGTGGAGCCGGTTCCAGGTCTCGTACTCGGCGAGCCGGCTCGACACCAGGGACTCCCCCCAGAAGGTGTCCGGCGGAGCCTGCCCCTCCGCCAGGAGCCGGGCCAGGAGCACCGACGTGTCGACGTAGATCAACGGCCGTCCCGGTCCCTGGCGAGATCCTCAAGGATCTCGTCCAGGGGCGCCACGGGGATCCGGGGGGGCAGGACGCCCGCGCGAAGCGCCGGCAGCGAAACCCATCCCTGCCGGACCGCCTCCGCGAGCAGGGCGTCGTGCACATCCCCGGCGCGCCCGTGCCTCGGGGGACAGAGTTCCGCCACGACCCGATCCCGTTCGGTCACCAGGACCGTCTCTCCGGCCGACGCGAGGCGCACGTATTCGCTGAGACGATCCTTGAGATTCCGGATGCCGACGGACCTCACGAACGTAATGTAGCCGCATGTAGCATCATATTCAAATCCGATCTCCCCTCCGTGCGACCTATGCCCAACCCCTTGACCATCCCCCCTGCCGGGCCCATGCTCCCAAGGGAGGATGATCCAGACCACGGACCGTAGCGCCCCGGAGGGGATCGACGCGGCGATCGCGCGCGTGACGGCGCTCAAGCGCGAGAGGGACGCGTTCCTCCTGTGCCACAACTACCAGGCGCAGGAGGTCAAGCGGGTCGCCGACGCGATCGGCGACTCGTTCCAGCTCTCCGCGCGCGCCCGGACCGTCCCGGCAAAGTGGATCGTCTTCTGCGGGGTCCGGTTCATGGCCGAGACCGCCAAGCTCCTGAACCCCTCCAAACGGGTGATCCTCCCCGAGTCGAAGGCGGGATGCGACCTGGCCGACAGCATCGGGCCCGAGGGACTGCGGGCGCTGAAGACGCAGCACCCCCGCGCGCGCGTCGTGATGTACATCAACTCCAACGTCGAGGTGAAGGCGCTCTCGGACGCGATCTGCACCTCCTCGAACGCCCTGAAGGTGGTCGAGGCGATGGACTCCGAGGAGGTGATCTTCGGCCCCGACCGGAACCTTGCCGCGCATGTCGCCAAACAAACGTCGAAGCGAGTGATCCCGTGGGCCGGGTCGTGCCCGATCCACGAGGTGTTCACCCTCCCGATGCTCCAGCGCGCGCGGAAGAACGTCCCCGACGCGTGCGTCATCGTGCATCCGGAGTGCCCGAGCGACGTGCAGGAGGAGGCGGACGAGGTGCTTTCCACCTCCCAGATGATCGAGACGGTCGGACGGATGAAGGCGCGCCGGTTCCTGATCGGTACCGAGATCGGGCTCATCGAGCAGTTGCGCGAACTCCACCCCGACCGCGAGTTCTGGCCGGTGTACGAGCACAAGTCGTGCGACGAGGCGTGCGCCTGCCCGCACATGAAGATCACGGGGTTGCACTCGGTCCTGCGCGCGCTCGATACCGGCAAGGAGGCGATCACGATCCCCGAGGCGCACCGCGCGGGTGCGCTGCGCGCGGTCGAGAGGATGCTGGAGATTGGGAAATGAGGAGCAAGGAGTCAGAAGTCATGCCCCTCTTCGACCTATCCAAGTCCCTCCTCGTCCCCAAGCCGTCGAAGTACGAATACGACCTCGCGCGCCTGGGGCTGACCCACGAGACGCTCCTGGGGCACTACCGCCGGGAGAACGCCGACCGGATCCTGGAGTCCCACCGCCGGCAGAGGGGGATGCGCGCTCGCGCGAGGGCGCTGCTGCCGGAGGCGCGCCTCGTCGAGCGCGAGCGCGTGACCGCCTCCGACGTCCGAGCGGCATCGCTCGTCGTATCGCTCGGCGGGGACAACCACTTCATCTACCTGTCCCACCTCTGTGTGGAGACGCCGCTGTTGGGGATCAAGTCGGACTCCCTGCGCAGCCACGGCGGGCTCCTGCCGGTCGACGAGGCGAACCTCGACGAGGCCGTCGCCTCCCTGCGCGAGGGGCGCGTCGCCGTGGAGCGGTGGACCCGCATCGAGGCGCGCGTCGACGGGGCCGAGGCACCTCCCGCCGCGAGCGAGATCTTCCTCGGCGAGGAACGAAGGCGAGATATTTCACGCCACGTCCTCGTCCCCCCCGGACTTCCCGACACGGGCGGAGAGGAGCAGAAGGGGTCCGGCCTCCTCGTCACGACCGGCGCGGGCTCGACCGGTTTCGCCGGGTGCTATCTGGCGCCGTTCGACCGCCAGGCACCCGAGGCGCGCTGGGTCCTGACCGAGCCGTTCCCGCGTAACACCGCGTACCGCGCCCGCGAGGGGACTCTGCGCCGGGGCGAGACCCTCACCGTCCGCTCCCGCAACGACGCCTCCGGCGTCCTCACCTGCGACTGCCTGAAGGACATCCCGTTCCCGTACGCCGCCGTCGCGACGGTCCGCCTGTCGGACCGACCGCTGAACGTCGTGCGGCCGGCGACGTAGGGGCTACTCCTCCCCGGATCCGGACCCCAGCAGCAGGATCACCGCCACGATCCCCGCCACGAGAACCGCCCCGATCGCGAGGATCGACATCGTCACTACCGTGGAGGCAGCGCGCCGCGGACGCGTGCGCGCTCGCGTCCGGCGCGGTAGGCGGCGTCCCCCGCCGACCCCCGCACCGGATGAGGGGCCGGCGCGCGTTCGCGCGCGGCCTCGTGCCAGGCGCGGAGCATCTTCCACCCCGGGAGCGGCGCGCGGATCGTTACCGTCCCGGGCCAGGGGTGCAGGTGCGGGGAGACGCGGGCGAGCGCCAGGTCCGCGTCGGCGACCGGCCGCAGAACCTTCCCCCTCGTCTCCGCCACGACCGCCGGGATCGGCTCGTCCGGCCACGGCTCGCTCGGGCGCCACGCCCCCTTGAGCGCCCCCACCGCGACGCTCCAGGCCGGCGCCTGCTCCGCCCCCGGCCGCCGGTCCGCGAGGATCACGAACACCCACCCCGCGTCCGGGTCGCGCCGGTAGATCCCCTCGTACACCGCCGCCCCTCCGTCGTACGGATACAGGACCACACGGTCCGGGTGCGGGGCGACGAGCGTGACCGCCTGGATGAAGAGCGCCACGAAAAGCTCGGGGGGCACCACAGGTAGATCGGAAGGGGACATCCGTGACTGAAGCATCGAAGGCTGTCGTCCCGAAGGCCGTTCGACATGGCTGCGCGGCCCGAGGGACCCATGTCTACCCTGGCGGAACACACAGATCCCTCGTCGCACGCCGCCGGATCGAATGCTCCTCGGGACGACATCGGTCTACACTCCCCGCATGTCCGGCCGCCTCGAACCCCTCCCCCAGCGCCGCCGTCGGGCCGTGGCGATCTTCCGCTCCCTCGGACGCCGCCCGTCCGACACGATGCTCGGGCGGTTCGGGCGGAAGTATCCCCCCTTCCCGATCCTGATCGGTACGATCCTGTCGGCCCGCTCCCGCGACGAGATGACCGAGAAGGTCGCCGCGAAGGTCCTCGCGCTCTACCCGACCCCCGCGCGCCTCGCCCGCGCCCCGCTGTCGGCGCTGCGCCGCATCCTGCGCCCGATCGGGTTCTACAACCAGAAGGCGCGTGCGATCCGGGAGACGTCCGGCCTCCTCGTCGACCGCTTCGCCGGCCGGGTGCCGACCTCCTTCGAGGACCTGATGTCGCTCCCCGGGGTGGGCCGCAAGGTCGCCGGGTGCGTCCGCGTCTACGCCTTCGGGCTCGACGCGATCCCGGTCGACACCCACGTCCACCGGATCTCCAACCGCCTCGGCCTCGTCGCCACCCACGCCCCGGAAGCGACCGAGCGGGAGCTGATGCGGATCATCCCGCGGCGCCTCTGGCGCGTCGTCAACGACACGCTCGTCTCGTACGGCAAGACGGTCTGCCGCCCGGTGGGGCCCCGCTGCCCGTCGTGCGTCATCGCCCGGTGGTGCCGGTGGCCCGGAAAACGGCCTGGCCCTATTGCTTCGGCGACAGGTTCAACCCCCCGGCATCCTTCTCCTGCTGCGCCCACCCCGCCTGGAGGAGGCGCTCCGCGAACAGGACGCGCGCGGAGTTCGACGGGGGGGTTGTCGCATGGCCGGCGAGGATTTCCTGCACTGGGCGGTCCGCCAGCATGGATGAGACGGGTTCCCCCATCGGAGCCAGGAGATTCTGTTCCCACCAAGCAGGGAGCCCCAACCGGGTGTCCCGACGATGACGGACAGGCGACGGCTCCCCCGCGGGAAGCCGTTGCAGGGTTTCCGTAAGAAGGGCGCGGAGCCTCTCCGGATCGGACATGCAGACCTCCAGGAACGGCCCGGCGATCGTGTCCGGATTAACCGAAACATCGAACTCGTTGGTATTGATGTCCAAACTGTCCTCATTGGCCAGCGCGCAGCTTGTCGGACCCGCGATCCGGGGAACCTCGCCTTCCCGCGGCGGCGAGATCTCCCGCGGCAGATCGCCGGCAAGGAACCAGCAGCACATCCCAGCGAGAACGCCGTCGGAGACGTCGTAATGCAACAGATCCTGCACGAGAACATCCCGGTGGACATGGACGGCGTCCGCGAGCGCCGCCGGGAGAGCCTCCTCTGAAACGTGTCGCAGACGCAGATATGCGACGAGTGCGGCCGCCCACGCCGCTTCCCACGACGCCGTCTCCGGAGCGGTCCAGGACCCGTGACCGCTGGCCGGCGGCTGGAAAGGGCCGGCGGGGAGTCGCGCGGCGAGGACGGCACACGCCTCCGGCCCCGGGTCCGATGCGGCGTGGCCGCGACCGGTCTCGATCCAGAGGAGAGCCGCGAGGCCGATCGCCAGGGGGCCGGTGTCCGGATGGGAGACGCAACGGACGACAGGGTCCGCCCCGCCGCCAGCGCGCAGGGGCGCGGCGAGGAGACGGACAAGATCCCTCCCCGTGCCGGGGGCGAGCGCTTCCGCCGCCGCGTCCGGCTCCGGGATCAGAGCCGCCTCACCCGCGTCGGCGAGGAGACGGATCGCGCAGAGACGCGCCGCTGGGGAAGGGGAGTGCAGAAGGGCGCGCAGGTGATCCTTTGCGTCGGCGGGGAGCCCTCCCGAGCGCACCGCCGCGCGCAGGGCGTTCGCGGCCCAGAAGCGGATCGCCTCCGTATAGGACCGGAGAAACTCCGCGCCCGAGCCAGGACAGTCCGGGTGACGCGAATCTTCCTCCACCGACACCGGGTCCACCCGGAAGGATGGCTCCTCGATGAGGCACAGGAGGAACGGGATCCCCTCGGAGGGGGCGGCCTTCTGCAGGACGCCGGTCACGATCCTCATCACATGCACATACCCTTGCACATTGCTCGGGCTCTCCACCCTTCGCAGGAGAGCGGCGGCGACAGGCTGGGGATCCCCTTCCGAAAGCGCAAGCGCAGCCAGGACACCCGCGCGGATCGCCACGGGGGCCCGGGAGTCGGGCTCGGCGATCTGCCGGAGAAGCTCCGGCAGGAGTTCGGGATCCCGCAGGGCCGCCAGGGCGCCGACCGCCTGGCTTGCGATGCGCCCGTCCTCGTCGTTTCGCAAATACCGCAGAAGGGGAAACACGTCCTGGCGCGCAGAGGGCGGGGATCCCCCTTCCGCTGCGGAGACGGCCGTGCGGATCAGGTCGGGCAGGACGCCGTCGCGGCCCCCCACGGAGACGCGGTGCGTGACGCGACGCCCGTTCTGTATCCAGCTTTCCGTCTCGCCGTTGAGAAACTGTTCCCACCGTCGGCGCCGGTGTCCAAGCCCACCGAGGAACGTCTCCCTCTCCCACAACCAGGCCGGGACGAGGGCACGGATCTCCTCCGGGAACAGACCATTCCGCACCTCCTCCGGAAGCAGCTCACCGCTACGCGGCTCGCCGCCCGGCGGCTCGCAAAGCGCGGCGCGGCCCCCCGGGAGGGCCGCGCCGACAAGACCAAGGACCGCCGCGAGGAGTGCTCTCCGCACGGCTACATCCCGATCGACACGTCGGTGTCGACCGCCAGATCCCCCTCGTACTTCCAGACCTGCATCCAGGCGTTCCCGCCGTCGAACAGGGCCCGGACCGCCTCCCCGAGCCTCTCCTGCCGCGCCGGGACAAGCTCGATCGCCGGCAGGACGTGCCGCTCCTCGCTACGGACCTCGTCGTCGATCTTGCCCCGCTCCTGAACGACGTACTCGAAGCGCTTGACCCCCTCTGGCATCCTGTCGGCGGGGATCTCCTGTGATGTGATCGTGACCAGGTTGATCACGGTTTCCCCCTTATACAACGACGAGATATGAAGGGGGTACCAGAGACGGTCGGAGTCGAACGAGTAGACGATCGGGTCGACGGTGCGCACATCGGGGACAAGGTCCATCACGTCGAGGGCGAAGTGCCGCACGCCGTCGCGCATGTAGTGCCCGACAATCCCCGGAAGCGCCGCCGGGAGTTCCCTCTCGACACCCTGCCGGCGGAAGAACTCCCCCAGCCACGCGGCGAGCCCCGTGTAATCGTCCACACGGATCGCGGTGATGTCGTGCGGCCCGATCCTCTCGTGTGTCGTGACGGCGACCGCCTGGTTCTGCTCCGCCCCCAGATCGTCCCCCGCTGCGTACAGGCGCTGCCGCTCGTCGCTACGCGGCCGCAACTGCTCGATCGCCCGATCCACGAGATAGTCGGCGTAGAGGAAGGAAAGGTGGGTCCCCGCCTCCAGGGTCGGCTCCGAGGGGAGCGGAACGATCTCGAGCGCCTTCGTCGGCACGGAGGCGCGCACGTCGATCGACAGGATCATCACCTCGCGCGTCCCGTTCCACGCCACGATCGCGTTCTGCCCCGGCTCGAAAAGATCCGCCTCCGCGCTGAAAGAGATCGCCCCGCCGTCCCCGGAGGCGGTCGCCCCCGCCGCCAGGATCGCCGCCGCCACACCGAATCCGAACCGGTTCCTGCGCGCCATCGTCCCTCTCTCCCCCTGCCGGACCTTCCCGGCATTGTCCAACCCCATCGTCCCGCCCCGCCTCACACCTTCAAGACGACGGAGGCCGGCCTTTGCTGCATACCTTCCTTCGGAAAAGCCCCCATGCCGTTCGGCACGACGCTCACGACCCCGTCCCGGCCAGCCGGGGCGGGGCCATGTCCCCCTCGGCGCGCGCCCACACCGCGCGCAAAGCCGCGACGGCCGCCCGGCGGACGCGCGGGGACGGGTCGTCCATCACCACTTCACCGAGAGACCCGGACATCGCGGCGTCCCCGAACCCCCCGATCCGCCGCGCCGCGTACAGGCGCGCCGCCTCCTCCGGGTCCTCGAACATGCGGACGATCTCCGGGGGGAGACGATCGGGAGCTTTCGCCAGGATCATCCCTCCGCCCCGCGAGGCGCCGATCCTGGGAGTCTGGTCCCCGGGGACTCTGTCCGAGTGCGGGATGATCTTGGCGGCGAGAACGACAGCGGCCGCGACCGCCAGGGCCCCGAGCCAGACGCGAGGCCACGGATGCCGTGAAGGCGCAGCCGCGAGCGGAACATCCGCAAGGCGACCGACCAGGTCACGGATGGCCGCCTCCTGGCCCGCCTGCGGCGCAAGCGCCTCGTCGAGATCCCCTTGCAGGGATCCGATCGCCTCGCACTCCGACCGGCAGGCGGGACATCCATCGAGATGCGCCTGCACGGCCTCCCGTTCCTCCTTGCCGAGACCGTCTTCGGCGAGAAGCAGCCACCGCTCCCGGACCTGTTCACACGGCATCGGTCCCTCCCTCATGGATCCCCCCCTCCCGGAGCATCCCGTACGCGCGCGACAGGGTCGACGTCACGGTCCCCAGAGGCTTCCGGAGAACCCGCGCGATCTGGGCGCAGGTCATGCCGTCCGTGTGCCGCAGGGAGACGACCGCGCGGTACGCCTCCGGGAGCCGTTCCACGCACTCCCGCAGGCGCGCGAGCCGCCGTTCCCGCTCCAGAACATCTCCCTCCTCAACACCTTCCCCCTCCGCCGCCAGAGGGAGCCGCAGCGCCCCTCCCCGCGCGCCCCTCCGCCGAACCTCCACGGCGGCGTTCCGGACAGCGGAAAGGAGCCACGCCCCGACGGCGGACGGGTCCCTCAAGTCCCGCAGCTTCACGTACCCCCGCAGCAGCGTCTCCTGGACCACGTCCTCCGCCTCCGTGACGCCCACAACCGCGGTCGCCGTCCGGATCATGGCGCTCCGGTAGCGCATCGCGAGCGCACCGTACGCCGTGCGATCCCCGCGGAGGGCGTCCGCGACCAGCGCTGCATCCGGCATGTCCAGGGCCATCCCGCTCGTAGGCCACCATAATGGACGCCGACGGCCCCGGTTTGCTGCACGAAATCCGCACGATCCCGGGCCCTACCCCCCTCCCGCCCGGAGGAACAGGACCCACACCTCTCGCCGCAGGTACTCCAGGAGAAACATCAGCAGCATCGGCGTGAAGTCGAGACCGCCGCCGCGCAGGGGGAGGTAGCGGCCGATCCAGGAGAACACCGGCTCCGTCACCTTCTGCACCGCGCGCACGAGGCCGCCCCAGGATCCCCACGGCGAGACGCGGAACCAGGAGAAGATGCACGCGAGGAGGATCGCCGCCTCGTAGGCGGTCAGGAGGGTCAGGAGAAGACCTAGAGACAGGCGAGTGAGGACGTCTGGCATTACGCGGGGAGACAGGAATCAGAGCCTGACAGGAATCGAGGATGCTTCGTCCGGCGTCCGGCACGAGGCGCCCGGCAACCTGTCCAGACAGGCCGGACGCCGGACTCCGGACTCCGGACGGGACCGCGCCGCCCCCTGCACAACAGGCGATCGATTCTCACGCTCCCTACCGCAGCAACTTCTCCGCCAGCCTCGTCAGCTCGTCGGCGCTGGCGAAGTGGAGGACTACCTTGCCGCCCCCCTTACGGGAGGGCATCACGCGCGCGCGGACGCCGAACTTCTCGCGGAGGCGGTCCTCCAGGTCGCGGTGCGCCACGGCGCGGGCGGTGCGGGGCTTGCGGTTTCCGGTCAGTTTCCCGTCGACGAGCGCGGAGGCGGCCTCCTCGACGGCGCGGACGGACCACCCCTCCTCGACCGCGCGGCGGGCGAGGGCGAGGCGGCGTGCGGCGGGCTCGACGGTCACCAGCGCGCGGGCGTGCCCCATCGACATCTTCCCGCCGCGGACCATCTGCTGGATCTCGGCGGGGAGTTCCAGGAGCCGCACGAGGTTCGCGACCGTCGCGCGGTCGAGCCCGACCTGCTCGGCGATCTGCTCCTGGGTCAGGTGGAACCGGTCGCGCAGCCCCTGGAACGCGAGCGCCTTCTCGATCGGGTTGAGGTCCTCGCGCTGGAGGTTCTCGATCAGGGCCAGGCGCATCAGCGCGGCGTCGTCCACCGTGAAGACGCGCGCGGGGATCGTGGAGAGCCCCTCCGCCACGGCCGAGCGCCACCGCCGCTCGCCGGCGATCAGTTCGTACCCCTTCGCGGTGCGCCGCACGAGGACCGGCTGCAGGACCCCCTCGCGCCGGATCGAGGCGCGCAGCGACGAGAGCGACGCGTCGTCGAAGTCCTTCCGGGGCTGGAGGGGGGACGCCGCGATCTCGGTGGGCGCCACGAGCTTCAGCCCCTCGTCGGAGATCTCCTGCGGCGCGACATCCCGGCGCGTCCCCTCGACGTTCTGCTTCAGGAGGTCCCCGAGGCCGCGGCCGAGCGCCATCCGCTACAGGGTACGCGCCCCGTCACGACCCGCACAAGACCGGCCGTGGAGGCGTTTCCGCTACCGCGACGCGGGGGAGAGTTGCATCCGCACCAGCAGCTCCGAGGCGAGCGTCAGGTAGCCGTACGCCCCCCGCGAGTCCGGGGCGTAGTCGAGGACCGCCCTGCCGTGGCTCGGAGCCTCGGCCAGGAGTGGGTCGCGGGGGATCTGCGCGCCCAGCAGCGCCGTGGGGAAATGCTCGTCGATCTGGGCGCGCACTTCCGCGGCGGCGGTCGAGGCGCGCTCGACCATCGTCAGGACGATCCCGAGGATCGCCTGGTGGACCGCGCCCGCCCCCTTCACCTGCGCGACCGCGGCGTGCATCTGGGCCAGCCCTTCGAGGGAGAGGAACTCCGCCTGGATCGGGACGAGGACCCCGTCGCACGCCCGCAGGGCGTTGCGGGTGAGCGCCCCGAGCGCCGGCGGGCAGTCGATCAGGACGGCATCGAAGCGGTCCCGGACACGTTCCAGGGCGCGCGAGAGCCGCTCCTCCCCGTCGCGGGCGCGCCCGAGCGCCCCCTCGACCTCGCGCAGGCGGTACTGGCCGATCCAGAGCGAGACCCCGGCGACGCCGGTCGCCCGGGCGATCGTCTCGGCGCCTTCGGGGCTCTCCAGGGCGTCCGCGGTCCCCGGAACGTCCAGCTTGTCCGCCCCCAGGGAGGTCGTCGCGTTCCCCTGGGGATCGGCGTCGACCAACAGGACCCGCTGCCCCCCCAGGGCGAACGCGGCGGCGAGGTTCACCGCGGTCGTGGTCTTCCCGACGCCGCCCTTCTGGTTGGCGACGGCCAGCGTCCGGATCTCAAGCACGCACGGCTCCCCTGGCGCGGGCGAGGATCTCCGCGAACGTCCCATCCTCGTCCGCATCCGGCGCGAGGCGCCCGGCGCGGCGCAGCGCGGCGGCCGCGGCGCGCTCGTCCCCTCCCCCCGTCCGCGCGAGGGCGTCCGCGTCGAGGTCGAGCTCGAGCGCGGCGCGGTAGAACAGCCGGCGGGCCCGGACCGCGCCGGGGGGGCGGCCGCGGGAGAAGATCCTCTCCCGTCCGGTCCCGAGCACCTCCCCGACCGCGCGCAGGAGCCTCTCGACCGCCCCCTCGCGCGGGGCGAACGCCTCCCGGAGCGCCTCCGGGACCGCCGCCCCGCCGCGCACGCGCTCGCGGATCCCCCGCAGGCGATCCAGCAGGTCCCTCACGCTGGGCGGCGGCTCGCCGATCGCCTCGCGCACCTCCCGCGCGCGGACCTGCGCGGAGACCCCCGCGAGGACGCGGCAGGCGAGCGCCACGCACAGGTCGTGGTCCGGCGGATCCAGGCGGACCGCGAACCCCTGCGAAAGCCGGCTGGCGAGCCCCTTCTGCAACCCCTTCAGGCGCCCCGGATGCTCGCGCGATGTGAAGGCGACGCGTACCCCGCGGCCCGTCCACGCGTCGAGCACCCCCCGCAGTTCCTGCTGGCAGGCGGGCTTGGTGGTCCAGGAGTCGAGATCGTCCAGGGCGACCCAGGAGAGCGTCTCGAGGCGGCGTCGCAACGGGGCGAGGGTTCCCGCGCGGATCGCCCAGCGGATCCGCCCCGCGGGCTCCCCCGCGCCGAAGAACGCGCCCGGCATCTCGCGCCGCGCGCGCGCGCCGATCGCCCACAGCGTCGCGAGCGACTCCAACAGGTGCGTCTTGCCGTTCCCGGCGGGACCGTACAGGACGATCGGCTGGTCCGGAACGCACGTGGGAGTGCCCCCCGCGGCGACCACCGCACGATACGCCAGGTGGTTGGAAGAGGACGGCAGGAACGACGCGATGGAGCGCAGGTCAAGCGCCTCCCGTTCGCGTGCGGTCTGGGTCATCCCCACGGGGCGGATACCTTATCAGGAAACGCTCGCGCGCCGCCGCGGGTGGCCCCTCATTCCTCATTCCCCATTCCTCATTCCGGACACTACAATCCCGCCCTCGATGGCCAAGGCGAAGAAAACCGACGCGCACGGACATGAGCATGCGCACGAGCATGATCACGACGAGCCCGAGAAAAAAAAGGGGGACGGCAAGCGCTTCCGCGAGGCGACGGTCACCGAGACGGGCCCGTGCAAGCGGCGGGTGAAGATCGCCGTCGACGCCGACCGGATCCGGGCGAAGATCGAGGAGCGGTACGCGGATCTGTCCGAGAACGCGGCCCTGCCCGGATTTCGCGCGGGGAGGGCGCCGCGCGCTCTCGTCGAGAAGCGGTTCCAGAAGGAGGTCGCCGACGAGACCAAGTCCTCCCTGATGGCAGAGGCGCTGGAGGCGGCGCTCGAGGAGAAGGGGCTCTCGCTGCTGTCCGACCCGGAGCCGGTCGAGTCGTCGGTCACATTCGACCCCGAGAAAGGGCTCGACTTCGAGGCCGACATCGTGATCCGACCGGTCTTCGAGCCGAAGCCGTACGACAAGATCCGGGTCGAGACCCCTTCGACCGAGGTGACCGCTGGCCAGATCGACGAGGCGATCGAGCACCTGCGGTACGAGCGCGCCCAGTGGGGCCCGCTCGAGGGGGGCGCCCCGGGACCGAAGGACCTCCGGGTGGGGACCGCCTCCTTCTCCACGGAAGGGCGGGAGGCGTGGAAGGACGCGGTGGAGATCATGCCCGAGCGCGGGTGGATCGGCCCGTGCCCGGTGGAGAACCTCGTCGCGAAGCTCGAGGGGAAGGGGGCCGGTTCCTCGCTGACGTTCGAGGTCGAGATGCCACAGACCCACCCCGAGCCGGAGCTGCGCGGCCGCAAGGGGACGCTCTCCTTCTCGATCGAGGAGGTCAAGCGCGCCCGGCTGCCGGAGCTCGACGACGCCTTCGCGAAGAGCCAGCGGTGCGAGTCGGTCGAGGACCTCCGCGGCAAGGTCGCCAGGATGCTCCAGGCCGAGCGCGAGCGCGACGCGGACCTCGCCGTGCGCCACTCGGTCCGCGAGCAGCTCGTGAAGGAGAACACCTTCGATCTGCCCGAGGAGCTCGTGCAGCAGCAGGCGGTCCAGAACCTGCGCCGCACGTACCTCCAGCTGCGCATGCGCGGGGTCGACCCTGCGGAGATCCAGAAGCACCTCGAGGACCTCCAGAAGGACTCCCTGGTCAGCGCGGTGTTCTCCCTGCGGTCCTTCTTCATCCTGGAGGAGATCGCCAAGAAGGAGAAGATCTTCGCGACCGAGGAGGAGGTCGAGCGGCGCATCCGCGCGCTGGCCGACCGTGAGGGGGTCTCGGTCGAGCGGATCCGCCAACGGCTTGAACGGACCGGCGACCTGTCGGAGCTCCGCTCCGTGATCCGGCATGAGGCGGTCGAGGACCTCATCCTCCAGCGCGCCGGCGCGCCCTCCCCGAAGAAGCCCGGGAAGGGGAAGAAGGCATGAGCCCCGGGAACGACGACAAGGAGAACAAGGAAGAGAAGGGCCCCAAGGGGGTCGCGGACCGCCTCCTGAAGGCGCGCACGATCATCCTGTCGGGAGGGATCTCCCAGAAGATGGCCCGGGAGGTGATCGGGCAGCTGCTGGCGCTCGACGCCGAGTCGGACAAGCCGATCCGCCTCTTTCTCAACTCGCAGGGTGGGCACGTGGAGAGCGGCGACACGATCTACGACACGATCAAGTTCATCCGCTCGCCCGTCCAGATGATCGGCACCGGGTTCGTCGCCTCGGCCGGCGTGACGATCTTCCTGGGCGCGCGCAAGGACCTGCGCTTCTGCCTGCCGAACACGCGGTTCCTCATCCACCAGCCGTCCGGCGGGATGCGCGGCGACGCCACCGACATCTGGATCGAGGCGGAGGAGATCGTGAAGATGCGCCAACGGCTCAACGAGCTGATCGCCCGGGAGACCGGCCAGGGCGTCGAACGCGTGGAGAAGGACACCGACCGCAACTGCTGGATGTCCGCCGAGGAGGCGATCGCCTATGGGCTGCTCGGAAGGATCATCCGCAGCGCGAAGGAGCTCCCCTCATGAGCATCCTGATCCCGACCGTCATCGAGAAGACCGGCCGCGGGGACCGCGCCTACGACATCTACTCGCGCCTGCTCAAGGAGCGGATCGTCTTCCTGGGGACCCCGATCGACGACCACGTGGCGAGCCTGGTGATCGCGCAGCTTCTGTTCCTCCACAGCGAGGACCGGGATCGCGACATCCGCGTGTACGTCAACTCCCCCGGGGGGAGCGTCACCTCGGGACTCGCCATCTACGACACGATGCAGCACCTGCCGTGCGACATCGAGACGGTCTGCGTCGGGCAGGCGGCCTCCCTCGGCGCGGTCCTGGCCGCCGCCGGGACGAAGGGGAAGCGGTACGCGCTCCCCCACGCGCGGATCATGCTCCACCAGCCCTGGGGAGGAACCCAGGGGACCGCCGCCGACATCCAGCTGCAGGCGAAGGAGATCCTGCGCCTGCGCCAGGAGCTCAACGCGATCCTCGCGCGCCACACCGGCCGCACCGTGGCCCAGGTCGAGGAGGACACCCAGCGCGACTTCTTCATGTCCCCGGACGAGGCGGTCCGCTACGGGATCCTCGACGAGGTGCTCACGCCGGGGAAGGCGAAGAAGGAGCAGCAGAAAACGTAGCGATCTGACAACGTCCGAACCCGGGCTATACTTCCCCCGGCATGGCGGACAACCCGCGCAGGACCAAGGGGAGGCTCGGAAAGTACGACAACGAGCTGTGCACCTTCTGCGGAAGCGGGCCGCCGCTCGTGGACCACCTGATCCGCGGCCCGGCGAACATCTTCATCTGCAACAACTGCGTCACGGAGTGCGGCGCGATCATCAAGGAGGAGCAGCGCAAGAACCGGCGCTCGGCGCCGTCGCTGACGCGCGTCCCGCGACCGCGCGACATCAAGGCGCGGCTCGACGAGTACGTCATCGGACAGGAGGCGTGCAAGAAGTTCCTGTCGGTCGCGGTGCACAACCACTACGTCCGGCTGCAGCACGGCGTGGAGGAGGATGGCGTCGAGATCGAGAAGTCGAACATCCTGATGATCGGCCCGACGGGGTGCGGCAAGACGCTGCTGGCGCGCACGCTCGCCCGCATCCTCGACGTGCCGTTCGCGATCGGGGACGCCACCACGCTGACCGAGGCGGGGTACGTCGGCGAGGACGTCGAGAACCTGCTGCTGCGCCTCCTGCAGGCGTGCGACTTCGACGTCGCGCGCGCGCAGCAGGGGATCGTCTACATCGACGAGATCGACCAGATCGGGAAGACCTGGCACAACGTCTCGATCACCCGCGACGTGTCGGGGGAGGGCGTGCAGCAGGCGCTCCTGAAGATGCTCGAGGGGTCCGTCGCGAACGTCCCCCCCCAGGGCGGACGCAAGCACCCCGAGCAGCAGTACATCCAGGTGGACACGCGCAACATCCTGTTCATCTGCGGCGGGACCTTCACCGGGCTCACCGACATCATCGCGCGCCGCGTCGGGAAGGGCGCGGTCGGGTTCCGCTCGGAGGGGGGGCTCGGGACCCGGCCGGACCCGACCACGTACCTGCCGCAGGTCGCCACCGAGGACCTCATCGAGTTCGGGATGATCCCCGAGTTCGTCGGGCGCCTGCCGGTGGTCGCCCCGCTCGAACCGATGAGCGCCGAGGCGCTCGTGAAGGTGCTCACCGATCCGAAGAACGCCCTGGTGCGGCAGTACCAGCGCCTCTTCGAACTCGAGGGGTGCGAGCTGGAGGTCACCCCCGACGCCCTGGTGGAGATCGCAACCCAGGCGCTCGCGCGGGGGACCGGCGCGCGCGGCCTGCGCTCGATCCTGGAGGGGATCATGCTCGACGTGATGTACGAGCTCCCCTCCCACGGGAAGGCGATCCACTACCGCATCACGCCCGCGGTCGTACGCGGCGAGCGGAAGGTGATCACGCGCCCCCTGATGAAGGCCGTAAGCGCACCGTCCCCGGCCGCCACGAGCGAGATCGCCCCGCCGCAGGCGCAGGAGCCGGAGAAGAAGGAAATCGCGTAGTCTGATCGCATGCCCCTCGCCCTCTGGGCCGTGGAAGGGCCCCACCGCGGCGCCGTCTACCCGCTGGGAGGGACGGAGGTCCGGATCGGCCGAGGGATGGACTGCGAGATCCTGCTGGCGGACCCCGACGCCTCGCGGCTGCACGCGACGCTCCGGGCCCGGCAAGGAGGGTGGGCTCTTGCGGACGCCGGGAGCCGGAACGGCACGCGAGTCAATGGCGTCCCCGCGCGCGCGCGCGACCTGGAGCCGGGGGATCGGATCCGGATCGGTTCGACCGACCTGGTCCTGATCGAGCAGAGCGAGGCGCCGCGGTGGGTCAGCGACCCCACCCCGGTGGCGCACGCCCTTGCGAACCCCCCGACCCCATCGAGCGCGCCCCTGCAGGAGACGGGCGGGGAGGGGATGGAAGGGTTTCTCGGGGGCTCCGGGGCGATGAAGAAGATCTTCTCCCTCCTGGAGAAGGCGTTCCCCACCGACGCGCCGGTCCTGGTCACCGGGGAGAGCGGCACGGGGAAGGAGCTCGTCGCCCGGGCGCTCCACCGCAACGGACCGACGCGCGGCGGGCCGTGGGTCGTCGTCCATTGCGCGGCCCTGCCGGGCGGCACGCTGGAGAGCGAGCTGTTCGGCCACGAGAAGGGAGCGTTCACCGGGGCGCACGCCCGCCGCCTGGGCCGTTTCGAAATGGCCCACGGCGGCACGATCTTCCTCGACGAGGTGGGCGAGATCCCCCCCGACACCCAGGCGAAGCTCCTGCGGGTCCTCGATCACGGGGAATTCCAGCGGGTCGGGGGGAACGAGACGATCCGCTCCCGCTTCCGGCTCGTCGCGGCGACGAACCGCGACCTGGAGGTGGCCGTGCGCGCCGGGACCTTCCGGCAGGACCTGTTCTTCCGGCTCCAGGTCCTCCGGGTCCACCTGCCGCCCCTCCGGGAGCGTACGGGGGATGTCCCCCTGCTGGCGACACACTTCCTGGACCACTTCTGCCGCGCTCGCTCGATGGGAATGAAGCGGCTCGCGCCCGGCGCGCTCGCGCTGCTGGAGTCTTATCCCTGGCCCGGGAACGTGCGCGAGATGAAGAACCGGATGGAGTCCCTGTCGCTGTTCCACGAGGGGGAGCAAGTGGACGCCGAGGCGCTCCGCCGCCTGGGGCTCTTCCCCGCGGGGGCCCCCCCGCAAGGACGCCTCCCGATGAAGCGGCGCGAGCTCGAGCGGGAGGAGATCCTCCGGGCCCTGCGGGAGACCGGCGGGAACAAGAAGAAGGCCGCGGAACTCCTCGGGATCGCGCGGCGCACCCTCTACGACCGGCTCGCCGAATGGAACCTGCAACCCCCGTCCTAGGCCGGCTGGGACCGTACTCGCTGCTTCGCGAGCTCGCGTGCGGAGGGACCTCCACGCTGTACGAGGCCGCGCTGCATGGGGAGGGCGTCCACGTCGCCCTCAAGGCCCTGCACCCCGAGCTGGCTCACGACGCGCGGATCGTCGACCGGTTCCGCCGCGAAGCGGAGATCCTCGCACGGCTCGACCACCCGAACCTCGTCGGCGCCCGGGGACCGCACGGCCGGGACGGGGACCGCCCCTACTTCGCCATGGAGATGGTGCGGGGACGGGTGCTGGCGGACCTCCTGGTCGCGCGCCATCGCCTGACACCCCCCCAGGCCGCCGAGCTCCTGCGCCAGATCCTCGACGGCCTCGGCGCGGCGCACCGGCTCGGGATCGTCCACCGGGACCTCACGCCCCGGAACGTCGTCCTCCAGAAGGAGGGGGAGGACCTGCGCGTCCGGATCGCCGACTTCGGCCTGGCACACGACGCCGCCGGGACGCGCTTGACCCGGACCGGCGAGATCCTCGGGACGCTCCTGTACCGCGCCCCGGAGCAGTGCCTCGGCAGGCCGGTGGACGCGACGGTGGACCTGTACGCCGCTGGTGCGATCCTCTACGAGATGCTCGATGGCGTCCCGCCGTTCCGCGGCGCATCGCCGATGGAGATTTTCGAGGCGCACCAGCGCCGCGACGTCCCACCCCCCGCCGGGGACTGGGGAAAGGACGCCGGGGAACTCCTGAGGATCGTGCGGAAGGCGATGGCGAAGGAGCCGCGCGGGCGGTACGCGGACGCCCCCGCGATGGCCGCCGCCCTGGAGGAACTGGAGATCCCCCCGGTCCCGCCCGGCGGATGGGGCCCCCTGTGGAGCGGCGACACGACGGCGCTCCCGGTCCTCCCCCTCCAGACGGATACCGCTCCCCCCGAACCGGTTGCCGCCGCGCCGGACGCCGGACGGCGCGCGGACCCTGTCGAGGAACGTGTCTTCTGCCACGCCTGCGGCCGCTGGATCCCGTCCCACGCCCCGCGATGCGCCTCCTGCGGGACGCGCTCCGCCGCGTCCCTCTTCCCCGCCCGGTGCGTCCCGCATGCCGCCCTGGATCTCCTCGCGGGGCTCCTGGCGGTCGCGCTCGCGCTCGCCGGCGCGTTCGCGCCCCCGTCCGCCGCGCTCGCCGCGCTCGCGGGACTCCTCGGCGCGGGGGCCGTCTACATCCGGGAGACCTACGGGCCGGCGACGTCCCGCCGGATGAGGCACGCGCTCGGGACCCATCTGCGGCATTCCCCCTCCGTCGCGGCCGCCGCCGTCCTCGGGATCGCCGCGGTCCTCGCGTCCGGCGCGCGAACGCTCCCGGCGCCGTGGGGATGGATGGCGCGCTCGCCGGTCTTCCTCGTCGCCCCCCTGGCGCTCGCCCATGCGACCTGGGGACGCTCGCGGCGGCACCGCGCGATGGGGCTCCTGCGCGACCGGCTCCACCGCTACTGGGAGATCGAGGACCGGCCCGGA
>JACQRN010000028.1 GCA_016206515.1 Planctomycetota bacterium
CACCGGCTCGGTCGCGGCCTCTTTCTGCGTCGAGGCGTTCGGCACGGAGCGCCTGCAGGGGCTCACGTGCGCCTCGTGCGACGCGCGGCGAAAGGCGTTGGTGGAGTTCTCGGCCCTGGACCCGAGGTCATGGAACGCAACCCACTGACCTGCGCCGTCTGCGGTAAGGGGATCACGCGGGAGATGGCCGCGCGCCGGGAGGCGGTGTCGTTCCGCGGGAAGCCGCACTGCGCGTCGTGCGTTCCCGCACAGGGGGCTTCGCCGGCGCAGACCTTGCAGATCGTGGAGGAGGGGGTTGCCGGAGCGCCCGTGGCGGGCGCGGTCCGCGCGAGGGACACGGTGGCGGCCGCCGAGATGATCGTGGAGGCTCCGGCGCCACGGGCTCCGGCCGCTCACGATCCGCATCCGTCGGGGCCGGTGGTGTCCGCGCGCACGACGGCGAAGAGCGCGGCGTGGGACGGGGCGGAGCGCAGGCGCTTTCCCCGCGCGCCGGCGGCGAAAGGCTCGGGCCCGCGGAAGGGGACGACGACCTCCACCCTCCGGAAGGGAGGTGCGCAGCGTGCCGGCGCTTCGCGCAAGAACCTTCCCCTGATCATCGCCGGAGGGGGGACCCTGGTCGTAGTGATCGCCCTGATCGTCGCATCGTCCACAGGCGCACCGCCGCCCGCGCGCGGCGCTCAGGGTAGCGGAGGGGAGACTCCGCCGCCGCCCGTGGCGTCGGACGAGGTCGCCGCGATCCTCCGCCAGGCCGAGACGGCCCATGAGGCGGGCCGGTCGCTCTTCTCCGAGCGGAAGTATCGCGAGGCGCACCCCCGCTTCGAGCAGGCGCGGGACCTCTACCGCCGGGTGATCGCGATGAAGCCGTCCATTCGCGACGGGGTCGAGTCCCGCCTGGAGGATCTCCAGAGGGATCTCATCAACTGCGAGAGGAATGTCGGGGTGGGCGGGGGAGGGGCGGAGTGAGGCGTACCCTTGCAGCCCTGGCGTGCGCGGTCGCGCTCTGTGCCGCGTCCGGGGGGTGCGGCCGCGAGATCGATCCGCCGCCCGAGGTCGTCCCGCCGGTCCCCGTGCCGGACCTGCGCGAGCGGTGGCCTTATCTGGCGCAAGTCGACCCGACGCCCGCCCCCGCCGTGACGCCGCTCGATCCGGTGCGTTCCGAAAGCATGGCGCCGCCTCTTCCCGCCGTCCCGCCGCCGGTCCTTCCCGCCGCCGCGCACCCCCTCGACGATCTGCAGCGCGCGCTCGCCTCCGCGCAGGGGGAGGATGGGGTTGTCCATCGCGCGTGGGTGTTGAGCCTGACCGACGCTCCCGCCTCGCGCACGCTCCTGCAGGGGGTCGACCCGGAGGGGCTGACGGGGCTCGCGCGGGTCCGGTACGAGACGCTGTGCACATACCTGGGGGCGCATGTCGGGGAGAACGGCGAGGCGTACGCGGCGCTCGCGCGGATGGAGGAGCTGCTTCGGCCCTGGGCTCCCCTGTCGGTCCCGGAACTCTGCCTCATCGGGGAGCCGACGCGGCAGTTCGGACGGCCGTTCCGCATCGAGGCACGCGCCGAAGCGGGCGGGACCGTCGGTGTATATGCCCAGATCGACCGGCCCGCCTGCCGCGCCCTGGAGGGGGGAGGATACCGGGTTTCCATCGAATGGGACCTGACGCTGCTGGACATGGAGGGGAAGGTCGTGGAGACGTTCGACGGGATCGAGCGTGCATGGGGGAAGGCCGTCACCGCCTCCCTCCCCCGGTACCAGACCGATGCGTACTTCGATCTTCACGGGATCCCCCTGCCCTCCTCGATCGTCCCGGGGCGGTACGTCCTGGTTCTGGAGGTCGTGGACCGTGAGTTGACCGTCTACCGTCGCGCGGCAACCGGGCGGCTCGAACTGGAGATCCGCTGATGTCGGCGCGGAGGGTGGTATGACGCAGCGGATCCTCGTCACCGGCGGCGCCGGGTTCATCGGGTCGCACCTGTGCGACGCCCTGCTGGCGCGCGGGGATTCGGTGCTCTGCATCGACAACCTGATCACCGGGAGCGAGCGGAACCTCGCGCACCTGGTGGGGCATCCGCGGTTCCGGTTCGTGAAGCAGGACGTGACGGAGTACCTTTCGGTGGAAGGGGCCCTCGACGCCGTCCTGCACCTGGCGTCCCCGGCGAGCCCGGTTGACTACCTGAAGTACCCGATCCAGACGCTCAAGGTCGGGAGCCTCGGCACGCACAAGGCGCTGGGGCTCTCGCGCGCGAAGGGGGCGCGGTTCCTCATCGCCTCGACCTCCGAGGTGTACGGCGACCCCGAGG
>JACQRN010000173.1 GCA_016206515.1 Planctomycetota bacterium
CGGCGTGCCGATCCGGAAGGCGTCGATATGAACGAGGGGAATCCTCCCCCCCCGGTGGATCTGCATCAGGACGAACGTCGGGGATGTGACGCGGCCCGGGTCGATCCCGAGCCCCTCGGCGATCCCCTTCACGAGCGTGGTCTTCCCGGCGCCGAGCGGGCCGACCAGCGCCAGGACCGCGCCCGGCGCGAACGCCGTGGGCGCGAGCGCCGCGGGCGCGAGCGAGGCGGCCAGGTCGCGCCCGGCCTGGAGGGTCGCCCCCTCATCCGCCAGGAGGATCCCGTCAGAGGGGGTGGACATACCCCTCCCCGCGCAGGGGGGATTCTCGGCCGCCGGGAAGGACGATCCGGGAAGCGCCCGCGACGCACTCGCCGATCTGTGTCCACCGGATGCCCCCGGGGCGCTCGCGCGCGATCCGCGCGGCCTCCCGCGGAGCCGCCGCGACCAGCAGTTCGAAGTCCTCCCCGTCGGACAGAGCATGCCGCCAGGCCGACCGTCCGGTGCGCCGCGACAGGCGGCGCGCGGCGGGGGAGACCGGGATCCGTACAGCCTCGATGCGGGCCCCGCACCCGCTCGCGCGGCAGAGGCGCACCAGGTCCCGGCCCAGGCCGTCCGAGATGTCGATCGCGGCGCGGACGCGGTATCGCCTCGCCAGAGCCTCGCCGGCCCGCACGCGCGGGGTGAAGGTAAGGTGCCGCCCCAACGACGAGCCCCCAAGGGATCCCGACACGAGGATCCGGTCCCCGGGCCGCGCGCCGGAACGAAGGAGCGGCCTGCGGTTGACCCGCCCGAGCACCGCGGCCCCCACCACCAGGGGCCCTCGCGACGCGATCGTGTCGCCGCCGACGATCCGGACGCCGAGGCTCCGCGCGAGCGCGGCCGCCCCGCGCGCGATCCCCGCGAGCCGTCGCAGACCCTTCCCCTTCGACGCGCAGACCCACAGGAGCGCGGCGAGAGGCGTCCCCCCCATCGCCGCGATGTCGCTCAAGGAACTCCCGAGCGCCTTGTGACCGATCCCCCCGGGGAGAGCGCGGCGCGTGAAGTGCGTACCCTCCGCCTTGGTGTCGCAGGTCAGGAGGAGGCCGCCCGCCAGGGGAAGGACGGCCGCGTCGTCGCCGACACCGACCCACCCCCCCGGATCGCCGACGCGGAAGGCCCGCGCGAGCCAGGAAACCCATTTATCCTCGGTAGCAGGCGGGGGCAGGGAGCCGCCTCGCGCGCGCGCGCCTCTCACGCCCCGCCGAGTTTCCGGATCCGTTCCCGGACCGACCCGATCGACTGGACCCGCAGCCCGAACTTCTCGTGGACGGTCACCGGCTCCCCGGAGCCGATCCGCACGTCGCCGATCAGGAGATCGAGTGGCTCGTCGTACGAGCGGCTGAACTCGATCACGGAGCCGGTCGTGAGGTTGCGCACATCCTCCAACGTCATATTTCTCTCGCACAAAGCCGCGACGAGTGGGACCTCGATGTCGAGAACGCCCCGCAGGAGCCGCCTCTGCGTCTCCGCGGCGTCGGCCGCCGACGGGGCCGCGCCCACGGGCGGGACCGCCGCGAGAGCCGTGCCGGGCTTCGGCGGCACGCCCGGCGCGGGCGTGCCGGGCGTGGGCGCGCCCGGGACAGGCGTCGGAACCTTCGGCGCGCCTCCGGGGGCGGACTGGCTCATCACGGACATTCTATCGGCGGATTCGGGGTCCGCGACTCCATGATAGCGGAGCCCAGAGGGGTCCGCTGGAGTCGCGGACGGGCGGGCACGGATGCCCGCCCAGGGTAACGCCAAAAAGTGGCACAGGGCCATGGACGGCCCCCTAGATGGACAGGTGTTTGACTCGTACTGCCTCGGCTTCCCCAAAGGGGTCCGCGAGCCGCGGATGCGGCACGCGGAGAATCGCCTCCACCTTCCGCATCCGCAAGCCGCGTATCCGCGTGCCGCACCCCGCGCAACCGCGAGCCGCGGATTGCGGATGCGGTACGCGGTACGCGGTACGCGGAGAATTGCACCCGCCTTCCGCATCCGCAAGCCACGTGGCCGCGTACAGCAGCCCGCGTAGCCGCAGACCGCAACACACGCAACCGCGCCCGCAACCCGTGGAGGCCCCCACTTCCGATGGGGCTCTCTCCAACCCGCGAATTTCATCCGGACTGTCCGAGCATGGACCGTAGCGACGCGGCAAGCGACCTGGCAATTCGAGCCGAGCACCGTGTGCCGGAGCCCCGCTGTGCCACGACAGCGGAGCGCGAAGCGGTCCGCTGGCGCAGCGGGCCCCCGGCGGAGACGTCAACCCCGCGCGCGCCTCAACTCCCCTCCCGCAAGCAGAAGGTAGATGCAAATCCCGAGCGGCACCCCCGCGAGGACCTGTGCGGCCGCGCCGAGGGGAGCGGCGGCGGACGAGCAGGCGCCGACCGCGAGCGACATCGCGGCGGTCGCGCACAGGGCGCGCAGGAGGGAGCCGCGGAGCCAGCCGCTTCCCTCGCCCAGGAGGCCGTAGAAGCGGGCGGCCCACCAGAGGAGCGCGGTCTGGAACAGGGCGCCGGCGGAGGTCGCCCAGGCGAGGCCGGCCTCGCGCAGGGGGACCATCCACCAGAGGCTCAATACGATCTTCAGCATGACCGTCAGGACACCGATCCGGACCGCCACGGCGGGACGCTTGGAGGCCTGGAGGAGCCGCACCAGGAGGTGACCGACGCCGAAGGCGGAAAGCCCCGCGGCGTATGCGACCAGGACCTCGGCGGTGCGGCCGACCGCCTCCGCGTTGAAGTTCCTCGCCTCGAACAGAAGCGAGAGGATCGGGCGGGCCAGGATCGCCAGCCCCGCGGTGGCGGGAAGGAGCATCAAGACCGAGACGCGCAGGGCCATCCGGACTGCGTTCGCGGCGCCCGCGCGGTCGCCGGTGCGCAGGAGTTCCCCGAGGCGCGGGAACGCAGCGGTGGCGAGCGACAACCCCAGCAGCCCCAGGGGAAGTTCCATCAGCCGGTCCGCGTAGTGGATGTGCGACACCGCCCCCGGCCCGAGGGAGTCGGCGAGGAACGAGTCGACCAGGAGGTTCACCTGGAACACCGCCGCGCCGAACGCCATCGGGAGCATCAGCGTCCCGAGACGGCGCGTGTCGGCGTCGATCGTGATCCGGCCGGGGCGCGGACGCAGGCCGATCCGGCGCGCCTGGACGACTTGCAGGGTCCACTGGACTGCGCCCGCCGCCAGGATCGACCCGGCGACGATCGCGGCGGTCCTGGGGCCATCCTGAAGGGAAGTGCACCCCGCGGCGAGCGCCCACGCGAGCGCGCCGATCCAAAAAAGGTTCAGGACGACCGGGGAGAACGCGGTCGAGGCGAACCGCCCCTCGACCTGCAGGACCGCCCCCCACGCGGCGGTCTGACAGATCAGGAGCGCGTACGGCGCCATCAGAAACAGGAGAACCCCGAACAGGTCGCGCCCCGCGGCGCGCAGGACCCCTGCCGCGCCCCACTGGAGGAGGACGACCGCGACAAGCGCCCCGCCCAGGAGCGTCAGGACCGACCCGAGCCACCGCGAGGCGTCCTCGCGACTCCGGGTCCGGCGGACATCCCCCCAGACCGGGACCAGGGCGGAGGCGAACGCTCCCTCCCCGAACATCCGCCGGAACAGGTTGGGGATCCGGAAGGCGAGCGCGAAGGCGTCCATCGCGGGGGAGTCCCCCAGAACCCGCGCGTTGAGCATGTCGCGGACCAGGCCCAGGACGCGGCTGGCGAGGGTCCAGGAGCCGACGGTCGAGGCGGCCCGGAGGATCCCTCCCTGCGAAGGCGGCGACGACACCCCCGGCGCCTGCGCGCGCGCCGGGCCGCTCAAGCGCTCGCCCCTGCGGGGCCCGCCCCGGCGGGGCC
>JACQRN010000174.1 GCA_016206515.1 Planctomycetota bacterium
CGTCGACCATCCCGATCACCAGGTCGTCGGGCACGAGCTCCCCGCGGTCCATGAACGCCTTCGCCTTGCGCCCGAGGAGCGTCCCCGACTCCACGTTCTGCCGCAGGAGGTCCCCGGTGGCGATATGGGGGAGCTTCCGCTCGCGCGCGCAGCGCGCGGCCTGCGTCCCCTTCCCGGCGCCTGGGGGCCCAAGGAAGACCACGCGCCTCACCGGGCCATCCTCCCGCGCACCCGTCCCTTGCGCAGGAACCCGTCGTAGTGCCGCAGGACCAGGTGCGACTCGATCTTCTGCACCATGTCGAGCGCGACGCCGACGACGATGAGGAGCCCGGTCCCCCCGAGGAATTTCGTGACGGCCGCCTCCATCCCCAGAAGGTACGCGCAGATCTGGGGGATGATGGCGATGACAGCCAGGAACGCCGCCCCGGCCAGGGTTACGCGGTTCATGATCCGCTCCAGAAAGGTCTCCGTCTGCTGCCCCGGGCGGATGCCGGGGATGAAGGAGCCGCTCTCGCGCAGGTTCTTGGCCCATTCCTCGGGGGACGTGACCAGCGCCATCCAGAAGTAGCTGAAGAAGATGATCAGGGCGACGTAGGGGACGACGAACAGGAAGCTCCCCCAGCCGAAATGGCGAGCCATCCAGTGCTGCACGCCGCCGCCCAGGAAGGACCCGAGGATCTGCGCCGGGAGCATCAGGAGGGACGAGGCGAAGATGACCGGGATCACGCCCGGGGCGTTCACCCGCAGGGGGAGGTAGGTCCTTGGGCCCAGCGTCATCTGCCGGCCGCGCACCTGGCGGGCCTGCTGCATCGGGATGCGGCGCTGCGCCTGGGTGATCAGCACGATCCCGACGACCATGAGCACGTAGATCGCGAAAAGCCCCGCGACCTGGTACCACTGGACCTGGCCGTCGATGCACTGCTGCATCACGAACCACGCCGCCTTGGGGATCTCCGCGACGATCCCCGACATGATCAGCAGGGACGCTCCGTTGCCGATCCCGAACTCCGTGATCTGCTCCCCGAGCCACATCACGAACATGGCTCCCCCCGTCATCGAGAGGATGCAGGGGAGGTAGAAGTTCCACAGTCCGACCTCGGCGATCGGGACGCGCACCAGATCCGGGTACTGCTGGCTGAGCCCCAGCAGGAGCCGGAGCATGCCGTACCCCTGGAACAGGGCGATCCCGAGGGAGGCGTATCGCGTGTACTCGTTGATGCGACGCTGCCCGACCGGCCCCTCCTCCTGGATCCGCTTGAGGGCGGGGAGCACGGGCACGAGGAGCTGGAAGATGATGGAGGCCGTGATGTACGGCATCACACCGAGGGCGAACACCCCGGCGTTCTCGAGCGCGCCGCCCGTGAACGCCCCGATGTAGCCGAAGACGACCCCCCCCGACTGCTGGCTCATCGTCTCGAACAGGCGCCGGAGCCCCTCACCGTTCACCCCGGGAAGCGGGACGAACGTCCCGAGCCGGAAGACGAACAGGAGCAGGAGCGTCATCCCGAGCTTCTTGCGGAGCTCCGGGATCGACAGCATGTCGCGGAACGCCTGGATCATGCACCGGCCCTGGGCGCGGCCTTGGCGTGAGGTGCCGCACCGGCGATTTCCAGGGTGCCACCCGCCGCCTCGATCTTCGCGCGCGCGCTCGCCGAGCACGCCTCCACGCGGACCTTCAACGCCACGCCGACCTCGCCGTCCCCGAGGAGCTTCACGGGAAGGCCGTCCCGTACGAGCTTCCGCTCGCGCAGGAATTCGGAGGTGACCTCCGTCCCGGCCGGGACCCCCTCCAGCACCGACAGGTTCAGCACGGCGAAGGACCGGGCGAAACGGGCGTTGTTGAAGCCGCGCTTGGGCATCTGGCGGAACATCGGCATCTGCCCGCCCATGAACGGCCGGCGGCGCGCGAAACCGGAGCGTGACCGCTGCCCCTTGGCCCCGCGCCCGGCTGTCTTCCCCGTCCCGGAGGCGCTCCCGCGCCCGCGACGGTGAACCCTCTTGCGCCGAGTTCCAGGCGCGAGCCGCTTTGCCTCGCCGAGGTTCACGACCGTCCCCCGTTCCGCAGCCGCATCTGTTCCTCGGGGGCGCGGATCGACTGGAGCCCCGCCAGGACCGCCTTCACGACGTTGATCGGATTCGTGCTTCCGCGGCACTTCGTCAGGATGTCGGTCACCCCGAGCACCTCCATGACGGCCCGCACGCTCTTGCTCGCGATGACCCCCGTGCCAGGGGACGCCGGACGCATGTAGACCGACGAGGCGCCGAAGCGCCCCGTCACCTCGTAGGGGATCGTGCCGCGCGCGATCGAGATCCGCACCAGGCTGCGCCGCGCGGCGGAGAGCCCCTTCTGGACCGATCCGGGGACCTCGTTCGCCTTCCCGAACCCGTAGCCGACACGTCCCTGCCTGTCCCCGACCACGACGATCGTGGAGAAGCCGAACCGGCGCCCCCCCTTGACGGTCTTCGACGTCCGGTTGATGCGGACGACGCTCTCAACGAGGCCGTCCTCGGCGCCCGCATCGGGCATGCGCCCACGACGGCCGCCACCCCCGCCGGGCCGGGGACCGAATCCCCCTCCCTGGCGTCCACCCCCCCCGCCGCCCCTGCGGGGCGCCGGGGTCTGCTGTGCGCCCGCCTGGCTCAAAAGGACAACCC
>JACQRN010000175.1 GCA_016206515.1 Planctomycetota bacterium
CTTCATCACCCGGCTCTGTGGGTCCGTCACGTTCCCCTTCGCCTCCTCCGGTGGTTCCGGGTCCGGCTCCGCGGGCTTGCGGCCCCGCACCTTCTGCCCCGTCGTGGCTTCCTCTTCCTGGCGCTTTCGGATCTTCTCCTCCTGCACGGCCGCCTTCTCCTGCGCCTCCCGCTCCAGCCGCTCCTTGCACTCCTTCAGCCGCGCCAGCCGGCTCTTCGGATCCCGCAACTCCTCCGGAAGCTCGTCCCCGCGCTTGTCCTTCCCGTACCGCGCATCCTCCTCGGCGTCCTTCGCCGCCGCCTGGGCCAGCATCCTCTCTGCCTCGCAGTAGGCGTACAGGAGCAGCCCCACCATCATCCGCGGCTCGTACGCCGGGCGGCCGTTCCCGTCCGCCCGATACGGCGCGTAGAACGCCCCCAGCTCCATCTCCCCGACGGCGTCCAGCAGGAACCACGCCAGATCCCCCTGCGGCAGCCACTCCTTCACCGACGGCGGCATCAGGTACGGCTGCTCCCGGTCACACGGCAGAAAATGGTACGCCATCCGGTCACCCTCCCCAGGGGGAAATGCGACCCCCCTCTACCTATAGGGAAAGGAGGGCCTCCGGACTACACGCGGAACAGGGGGTTATGCGACAGGCTCACAAACTTTCAATTGGACGGATCCTAAGATTACGATTAGCCGGCATGTCGGGCCCCGCTCTCCATCCCCGGTTCGCCGAGCCGCGTCTGATCGAGGCGCTCGCGGATACCCCCGTGGTCCTGATCCACGGGCCGCGCCAATGCGGGAAGACGACACTTGCGAGGATGGTTGGTGACCAGCGGGGGTACGTCTACTTCACGTTTGACGATCCCGTGTCGCTGGCCGCGGTGCAGGCCGACCCTGTGGGGTTCGTAGGCGACCTGCCGGCCCGGACCATCCTCGACGAGGTGCAGAGGGTGCCGGGGCTCTTCACCGCGCTCAAGATGGCCGTGGACCGCCACCGCACCCCGGGGCGGTTTCTCCTCACCGGTTCGGCCAATGTGCTCCTCGTGCCGACGCTCGCCGACTCGCTGGCCGGACGGATGGAGATCCTGCGCCTTCACCCGCTTGCGCAGTGCGAGCTTGCCGGCAAGGAGCCGCGGTTTCTCGATGCCCTGTTCGCCGGCACGTGCAAGGCGAGGAAGTACGGGCGGTTGGGGGCGGAGCTGGCCGGGCGCATCGTGGCCGGCGGTTATCCCGCGGCCCTCGCCCGGTCCTCGGCCCGGCGTCGCGCGGCCATGTACCGCGACTACATCGAGACCCTCGTCCAGCGGGATGTGCGCGATCTGGCGCGCATCAGCTCGCTCGACGCCCTGCCGCGGCTGCTCACGCTCGCCGCCGGCCAGACGGCGCGGCTCCTGAACGTCTCCGATCTGGCCAGTCCCTTCCAGTTGAGCCGTCCGACGATCCGGGACTACGTGACGTTGCTCGAACGGGTGTTCCTTCTCGAGAGGCTGCCTCCGTGGCACAGCAACCGGCTGAGCCGCCTCATCAAGACGCCCAAGCTCCACCTGGGCGACACCGGGGTCGCCTGCGCGCTGCTCGAAATCGACGCGCCCGCCCTGGCGGCGGACAGGCCCACGCTCGGCCTGTTGCTGGAGACTTTTCTGTTCCAGGAGCTGCGCAGGCAGGCGAGCTGGCACGAGACGCGGATCGGGTTCCATCACTTCAGGGACAAGGACGGTGCGGAGGTGGACATCGTGCTCGAACGCGGCCCGCGCGACGTCGCGGGAATCGAGGTGAAGGCCTCCGCCACCGTCACGGCCGCGGACTTTCGCGGGCTCCGCAAGCTCAAGGAGGCCGCCGGGAAGCGGTTCGCGGCCGGCATCGTGCTCTACGACGGGGAGTCAAGCGCAAGCTTCGGGGAAGGGCTTCATGCCGTGCCGATCCGGGCGGTGTGGGAGACGACTTGATTCAGGGCGAACTGGCGATGCCCGAGCGTGCGGTACTCATCGAGCTCCGGTGCCCATACGATGCCCACGCCGCGCAGAATCAGGGGGGATCGGCGGACACGAAAGACCATCAGAAAAAAATGCAAGCACATGCCCGCTTCATGCTTACGTCGCAACTTGATGGTGTGACGTAAGTTAAGTAAATGCGTCCGGTCCTTTTAAGAGTCAGCTGCTCTACCGACTGAGCTACCGGCGCGTGGTCCGGAACCGCCCGTATAGCATAACGTTGGGTTCACACCAGCCCACGCAGGTACTCCACCGCCGGCTGAAGCCGGATCCCCTCCGGTGTCATGGCGTCCCGGGTCCCCCGGGCGTGGATCTGGAACGCCTCCGCGTCGGGGAAGCGGCGCTTGAGGTAGCGCAGGGACGGATCGACCGGCCCGTCCGAGGACTTGGCCTCCACCAGGAGGACCGGCTTGCGCCCCTCGGTCACGACGAAGTCGACCTCGCGTCCGTCGACGTCGCGGAAATAGCGCAGCTCCAGGTCGCGTCCCAGGGTGTCGACCTGGAAATGGACCCACTTCAGGAGGTGGGAGGCGACGAGGTTCTCGAACCGCTGGGGCTCCTGTGGGATCAGGGACCAGTCGAAGTGGTAGTGCTTCTGCTCCTTCCGGACGGCGCGGATGCGGGGGGCGCCGAAGGGGGGGAGGCGGAAGACGGCGTAGAGCCGCTCCAGCGCCTCGATCCAGCGTGATACGGTCCTGTGGCTGGCCCCGAGATCCTCCCTCAGCGCGTTGATCGAAAGGGGGCTTCCGACCAGGTCGGGAAGTCGTAGGGTGAGGAGCTCGAGGTTTCCCAGGTCTTGGATCCGCTCGATCCCCGCGAGGTCCTCCCGGATCAGCCGGGTCCGGTACTCCCGGGACCATCGCCGGGCCTCGACTTCGGAGCGGTCCAGGAACGGCTCGGGGAACCCTCCCAGCCGGAGGAGGTCGAGGAAATCCCCCGCCCCGCTCATCCCCAGCTCCGCGACGGAGAGCGGATGGAGCCGCAGGTAGTGGTACCGTCCCTGCAGCGAATCCCCCCCGAACCGGTAGTAGTCGAGACGGGCGCTCCCGGTGACCAGGATCGGGGTTTCCCCTCCCCCCGCGTCGTACAGGCCCTTGAGGTAGTTCCTCCAGGAGCGGTACTTGTGGATCTCGTCGAAGACGAGCAGGGGGGCGGCGGGGAGCTCCCGTTTCAGGATCCGCTCCCGGTGCTCCGGGACGTCCCAGTTCAGGTATCCCCTCCGGTTTCCCGCGACCTGGAGCGCCAGGGTGGTCTTCCCCACTTGGCGGGGGCCGCCGACGAAAACCATCTTCCGCTTCAGGTCCTTTTCGACCTGGGGGACGAGGTAGCGGCTCTTCATGGAATCAGGATACTAGTATTTTTGCATAGTGTTAAATAATTACGCTACTATTTTAATCCATAGGTTAAAAGATCACCTCTCCCCCATCGCGGCGGGGCCGTGTACAACATCGCTTGCGGCGGTGAAGTACGCCCAGACCGGGGTCGATTACGACGTCCTGGACGCGTTCAAGCGCGCGTGCCAGAAGGCCGCCGTGCCGACGGCGCTTTCCCTCGCCGCGCGCGGCGCCGCCGAGCCCGCCGCGATCCGCGGCGAGAGCGCGTACCTCGTGGACACCGGGGACGCATACCTCGCCCATGTCGAGGAGGGGCTCGGCACGAAGAACCTCGTGGCGGACGCCGTCCTCGAAAAGACCGGGCGCAGCCTCTACCGCAACATCGGGATCGACCTCGTCGCGACGATCGTCAACGACCTGGCGACCTGCGGCGCGCTTCCCCTGTCGGTGGCGATGCATGCCGCCGCCGGGTCCGCGGAGTGGTTCCGTGACGCGCGGCGGTGCGCCGATCTCGCGGAGGGGTTCGCCGAGGGGTGCCGGCTCGCGGGCGCCGCCTGGGGGGGCGGGGAGACGGCGGTCCTCTCCGGCGTCGTCGATCCGTCCTCCGCCGTTCTCGCCGGCTCCGCGGTCGGGCGGATCCAACCGAAGTTCCTGCGCGTCGCCGGGGACGTCCGGGACGGCGACGCGATCGTGCTCCTCGCCTCGCGCGGCGTGCAGACGAACGGCCTGTCGCTGTGCCGGGCGATCGCCGCGCGCCTCCCCGAGGAGTACGCGACCCCCCTGGACGACGGGCGGACGTACGGCGAGGCGCTCCTGGACCCCTCGGTGATCTACGCGGGATTCGTCGAGGCGTGCCAGGAGGCGGTTGTCCCCCTGCGGTATCTCGTCCACATCACCGGGCACGGGTGGCGCAAGATGATGCGGATCGAGGAGCCGTTCGTGTACCGCATCGAGAAGCCGCCGGTGGAGGGGGCGCTGTTCCGGTTCCTCCGGGAGAGGGGTCCGGTCGATCTGAAGGAGGCGTTCGCGACGTTCAACATGGGCGCGGGGTTCGCCGCGTACGTCCGTCCGACCGACGTCGACCGGTGCCTGCGCGCTGGCGGCGCGGCGGGGTACGAGGCGTGGGTCGCCGGGTCGGTGCGCAAGGAGGGGACGCGCAAGGCGGTCGAGATCGTCCCGGCGGGGATCGTGTTCGACGCGCAGAGTCTGCGGGTCAGGTAGCGCCCGCCGCGCCGCCGCGCGGAATCCGTACATCGCTGAACAGATCCTGGTCATTCCGTGGCGATGATCCGCCATGCGATGGATAAGGCGACCGTAACCATTTGAAGTGATTCGGGTTGCGATGCCTGCGCCATCATTCCCCGGCACGTGGTTCGCGGACGCAGTACGTCTCTCGATGAAGCGTGCTCGATCCGGAATCCGAAGAGGTCCTGTCGCGGTCGTCCTTGCGTTCGTGTCCTCCCTGCCTCTCGCCCGTGCGCAGGAACCTGCGGCCGAAGGGCCGGAGGTCGTCGTCACGGCGACCCGCTACGCCACGGATCCTCTGCGCGTCCCGTACCTGGTGCACGTCCTGGACGAGGACGACCTGCGCCGCCGCCGGATCCCGCGCTCGCTCCCCGATGCGTTCCGGTACGTCCCGGGGGTGAACGTCCAGAAGACCTCCCAGGGGCAGGGGTCGCCGTACTTGCGGGGGCTCACCGGGTACCACACGCTGTTCCTGATCGACGGGATCCGCCTGAACAACGCGACGTTCCGCTCGGGGCCGAACCAGTACTGGAACACGGTCGATCCGCTTTCGGTCGCGCGCCTGGAGGTGGTCAAGGGCCCCTCCTCGGTCCTGTACGGGAGCGACGCGGTGGGGGGGACCGTCAACGGCCTGACGCTCGACCCGTGGGGGACGGGGACGAACTGGCGCTCGTACGCGCGCCTTGCATCGGCCGAGGACTCCGAGGTCTGGCGCCAGGAGGTGTCGCTCGTCCGCGAGGGGGTGGGGTTCGTCGGCGGGATTTCGCGCAAGTTCTTCGACGACTACGACGGCGGGAAGCACACCGGCGAGGTGGATAACGCCGGCTACGACGAGGGGGACCTCGACGGGAAGGTGTCGTGGTTCGCCTCCCCGGACCGGGAGATCGTCGTCGCCTACCAGAGAGTCGGTCAGAACGATGCGCCCCGCACCCACGCGACGAACCGCTCGAAGTCGTTCGAGGGGACCGCGCCGGGGACGGACATCCAGAGGATCCTCGATCAGGGACGCGAGCTGGCGTACGCGCAGGTGCGGATGAGGAATCTCGATTCGCCGCTCGCCGACGAGGCGACCCTCGGGGTCTCGTTCCACGATCAGACGGAGGATCAGAAGCGGATCCGGTCGAACCTGCGCACCGAGTGGCGCGGGTATTCGGACACGGTCCTCGGGCTCCAGGCGCAGATGGGAAAGGACTCCCCGCTGGGGCGCCTCGTCTACGGCATCGAGGCGTACCACGACGACGTCGACTCCTATGGTGTCGACTACAACGCCGACGGCTCGATCCGCGCGCACCTGATCCAGGGGCAGGTCGCCGACGAGGCGGCGTACGACCTGTGGGGCGCCTACCTCCAGGACGAGATCTCCACGGAGGATGATCGTTGGACGCTGATCTCCGGCGTGCGGTACACGCAGGCGCGCGCCCGGGCGGGCGACACCGACATCGGCGGCGTCGCCATGCGCCTCGCGGACCGCTGGGAGAACGTCTCCGGGTCCCTGCGCGCGCGCCGCACGCTCCCGTGGGAGGGGGCGCACCTGTACGGAGGGGTGTCGCAGGGGTTCCGCGCGCCGAACCTGTCCGACCTGACGCGCCTGGATGTCGCCCGCAGCGGCGAGGTCGAGATCCCCTCGCCAGGGCTCGATCCGGAGGCGTTCCTCCAGTACGAGATCGGCGCGAAGCGGGACGGCGGGTGCTGGTCCGGCGAGATCGCCTTCTACTACACGGACATCCACAACTACATCGACCGGGTCGCGACCGGGCAGGTTAACTCCCTCGCCATCCGCGAGGTAAGGAAGGAGAACACCGGCGACGGCCGGATCGAGGGGATCGAAGCCGGCGGGGAGTACCGCTTCAACGGCGTCTGGTCCCTGCGCGCCAGCGGCGCGTGGCAGGAGGGGGATGTCGAGACGTTCGTCACCTCCTCGCCGGATTCCAAGGACCGGCGCCCCTTTAGCCAGATCCCGCCCGCGTCCGGGACCCTGGCCGTCCGCTGGACGGACCCGGGGGAGTCCACACTCTGGGTCGAGGGGAGCGGGACCTTCTCCAACCGCCAGAGGCGGCTGTCCCCCGCCGATCTCCTGAACACCGAGAGGATCCCCCCGCGTGGGACCCCCGGGTACGCGGTCTGGACCGTCCGGTGCGGGCGGGAACTCGCTTCATGGTGTACGCTCACCGCGGCTGTGGAGAACCTAACGAACGAGGACTACCGGACGCACGGCTCCGGCTCGAACGAGCCCGGGACGAACGCCGTGATCGCCTTGGAGGCGAGGTATTGATGGCGCGAAGCGTCCAGCGCGAAGCGTCCAGCGCAGCGGGTTTCTGGCGGACGGGCGGCCCGGGTCTTTCGTTCTCCCTCTCGGCGGGGCTGCACGGGGCGTGGATCGGGGCGATGCTCGGCTTCGCGGGGTTCGGCTCAAGCGTCGAGATCGTCGTCGCCTCCGGCGAGGAGGGGGTGCCGATGGTCGTGACACTCTCTCCCTCCGAGGTCGCCCCGTTCGAGGTGTCCGAGGACGCGCCACCGGATGTCGAGGAGCCTTTCCGTGAGGACCTGCCGGAACTCCCCGACCTCCCCCCCGAATCCGTTCCGATCGATTTCCCGGTGATCTCGCAGGTCGCGCCGGTCGAGGTGCTCCCTGTCGAGACGCGGCCGCGCTCGTGCGTCAGGCAGAGGCCGCCCGCGATCGCCCCGATGCCTCCCGTCCTCGTGGGCACCTCCGGCGAAAGGACCCCCGAGGTGCTCGGGCTCGACCGGCCGGCCTACCCTGCGCTGGCGATCCGCCGCGGGTACGAGGGGGCGGTCCTGTTGCGGATCGAGGTTCTCGCCGACGGCGCGGTGGGACGTGTCGAGGTGGCGCGCACGTCGGGGTTCGCGGTCCTCGACCGCGCGGCCCTGGAGAAGGC
>JACQRN010000219.1 GCA_016206515.1 Planctomycetota bacterium
CAACGCCTTGTATCGCCGGCGGATGGGCTCGACGTCGATCACTCATCTCTTGGATCGGCTCCAAGATTCCTATGCTTTAATTGCGGACGGGCCCTAAGAAGGGCGCAATCAAACCGCGCCCGCCGTCCGGCGTCCTGCACGAGGCGTCCGGCAGGAACAAACCTCGTCCCGGTTACCGGACGCAGGACTCCGGACGCCGGACCGCCTTTTACTGCCCCGCGGCCTTGTCGAGGATCTCGATCTGGTCGATGTAGGGCCCCGCGGCCTGGACGGAGCCGTCGGTGCGGAACTCGAAGACCGGACGGACTTCGCGGGTCCCCGCGGGGATCGGGAGTTCCATCTGCGTCCAGGCGGCGGCCGGGGAAAGTTCCTGCGAGAGAATCTCCGCGCCCCCCTCCGCGATCAGCTTCACCCAGCAGTGGTCCGCGCCCTGTTCGATGAACAGCTTGTACTGGAACCGGATCACCGACCGGCGATGGGTCCCGACCATCACCCGGGGGCCCTCCAGGCGCGCCTGGACGCCGTCGTCGTAGTTCGCCTCGTTCGGGATGCCGCAGCGCAGCGACTGCCGCCCGTCGGCCGCGTCGGCGCAGACGTGCCACTGGGTGCGGGTGTTGTGCGTCTCGGTCCAGCGCGTCAGGCCGTCCTCGAACCCCTCCACGAAGCGGCCGCCCGAGCGGTCGAACATGATCTTCTCGATCTTGGAGGGGGGGATCGTCAGCTCCCCGACATCCATGCGGATACGGATGGGCCCGAGCGCCGCCTCGCCGCGGAAGCGCCCGTTGCGGGTGTAGACCTCCTCTTCGCGGCGGACCTCTCCGAGAGATTCCCGGAGCCGCCCGAGGATCTGCTGGGCCCGGGCGACCACCTCCGGGTCCGCCGATCCCAGGGCGCCCTCCAGGGCGCCGATCGCCCCGCGGCCCAGGCGCTCCAGGGCCGCCGCGGCCTCCTCGCGTGTCCGGAAGTCGTCCGAGGCCATCTGGCGCACGAACTCCAGCGCGCGGGCGGCGTCCTCGGGGGAGACATGGACGCCGACCAGGAGTTCCTCGACATCCGTCCCCGGGACACGCAGCAGGCCGTATACGGTGCGGAGCTGGATCTCCTCGAGGGTGACGCGCCCCAGCAAGCGGGTGCCGTCGACCAGGATCATCTCGCACATCACGTCGCGCGCGGGCCCCGGGGGATCCTCCGACACAGCCTCGCGCGTCGGCAGAGCCGAACACGCCAGCAGAACCCCCGCACCCAGCATTCCTCGGATTGGGCTCGCCATGCAGCGAAGACTAGGGGGAGGCTCCGCGGCTGTCAATCCCGATGGAATCCAGCCCGCAGCCCCATTCTCTCATAACGTCTGATAATGTCCCTTATGTTGTATTATCGGTGAAACGAGACGCCTGCCGTCCCCGTATGCCTATGACGCCAATACAGCCTTCGCCGCCAGGCGGGCCCGGATCGTCTTCTGCTCGAGGATCCCCCACAAGGTGCTCGTCGTGAAGTACAGGTGCAGCCCTGCCGGATAGCTATACAGCATGAACCCGAACATCCCGAACATCATGTACTGCGTCATCTTCTGCTGCTTCGCCATGGCGGGGTCCACGGCGGGCGCAGCCGGCGCCAGTTTCATCTGCACGAACATCAGGATGATCCAGAGGATCGGCATGATGTTGACCGTCAGACCGCCCATCGACAGGGCGTCCGGCGCGGTCAGGTCCGCGAACCAGAGGAACTCCGCGCCGCGAAGCTCGATCGACGTGGAGAGAACCCGGAAAAGCGCGATGAACACCGGCATCTGGATCAGGATCGGCAGGCATCCGCCCAGCTGGCCGGCGACCACCCCGTGCTCCCGCATCAGGCGCAACTCCTCCTGCTGGCGCTGCTTCGCCTGCTGGGGGCCGGCATCCTTCGGAAACCGCCGGCGGACCTCCTCCAGCTTCGGCTGCATCTTCTTGTGGCGCTCCTGCATCTGGAGCATCGACTTCGTCTGCTTGATCGACAGCGGAAGGAGTCCCAGGCGCACGACGACCGTCAGGAGGAGGATCGCCACGCCGTAGCTCCCGGTCCACCGGCCGAGCGCCCCGAGGATCCGTAAAAGGAGGCGCTCGATGGGGCCCAGCAGCCAGCCGTCGTGCACGAACCGTGCCAGGTTCCCGTGTTCCTTCAGAACGTGGGTCGCCTTCGGCCCCAGGAACACCTCGAACAGATCCGTGCGCGTCGCGCCCGGCTCCAACGTGAGGTCCGCCTCGGCCACGGACGCCGCCCGTGTCCAGTCGGGCTGGGCCTCGTTCGCTTCCCCCATGGAGAGGGCGGGCCCCCACCGCCCCTCGACCCGGACGGGGGCGTCCCCGGGGAGCGGCCGCCACGCCGCCACGAAGTACTGTCCGGAGAGGCCGGTCCAGTCGACCGTCAGGGCGTTCCCCCCAAGCACGGCCCCCCCCTCATCGAGGTCGTCGGCGTCCACGGCCTGCCGCAGCAGGCCGCCCCCCGACGTCTCGCCGCACATCACATACAGAGGCATGGTCGGGGCGGCCCCGGGAGCCCCCTCGGGCCGCCGCTCGTGTAGGCTGCCCGGACCCCACCACCTCACGCGCAACCGGCGCGATTCCGGCGCCGTATTGCGAAACTCCGTCGTCCAGCGGAAGACGTACGGGTCGTCCCCGAACTCGAACCGCTTGACCACCTCGACCCCGTCCGCGAGGAGGATCCGGGCCTCGACCGGTGCCGCCCCCCCGCCGCGCACGTCCCAGGGGGATAGGATCAGGTTCTCGTACTCCAGGGCCCCTGCCGGCGACGTCAGTTCAAGGGCGCCGAGGCCTGGTGCCGCTCCACGTTCGGGCAGGAGGGCCTGGTCGCGACGGACGAACGTCGCCTCGTTCGCCAGAACGGTTCCGTGCGAGATCGCGCCGCCGACTGCGGCGACGCGGACCTCCAGCCCCGCGGAGCACAGCGTCGTCTCCGCGAGCGCCCCCTCGCCTGGCGGCAGCGCACGCACCCCGACGGGCGCGGCCGGCGCGGGGCGGGGCGCCTCGCCGCGCGGTTCGCCACCGCGTGGCTCGCCATCGCGTGTCTCGCCCCCGCCGGGACGGACGATCGGGCTGGGAGGCGGTGCGGGCGGAGGCGGGAACAGGTGCGGCCAGGCGAAGACGACCGCCACGCTCAACATCACGAAGGCGAAGAAACGGCGCTCGTCCATGCGTTCCGTGCGGCGTGCGGCGGCGAACTACTTGCCGACCAGCAGCCGGTCCCCCAACGAGTCGTCCAGCCCCTCGGTCTCGTGGATCTTGCGCCGCGTCGCCTGCACGTCGTAGGGGATGCGGCGCCAGACCACCGTCTCGTCGTCGAACGTCACGTAGCACGCCTCCGGATTCCCGTCGCGCGGCTGGCCGACCGACCCGACGTTGACGAACGCCTTCTGCGCCTCGATCAGGTAGACGTTGCACAGATCCTGCGGGGACAGGAACTGCCCGTCCTCGGTGAACACCCCCGGCAGATGCGAGTGTCCCCCGAAGCAGACCCCCTCGAACCGCCGGAAGATGTCCTGCATCTTGGAGCGGTTCCGGATGTCCCGCGGGATCACATACTCCTTCGTGGGGGAACGCGGAGACCCGTGGATGAACAGGAACTTCCCCTCGTCCACCACCGGTGTGAGCCGCTCGAGGAAGTTCCAGCGCTCCATCTTCTTGGGGTCCCCCTGGATCCCGTCGTTGAGGCGCTTCCGGGTCCACTCCACCGCCCGGCGCGCGCGGGCGTTGAAGTCGGTCGTGTCAGAGGTCAGGACCGCCTCGTCATGGTTTCCCAAAAGGGCGATCCGGACCTCCTTCAGGCGGTCGATGCACACCTCCGGGCTGGGCCCGTACCCGACGATGTCCCCCAGGCACAGGATCTCCTTGATGTTGCGCTTCGCGATATCCTCGAGGACCGCGTCCAATGCCTCGATGTTGCTGTGCAGGTCGGAGATGATCGCCTTCACGGCGATGCCTTGGGCGCCCCCGTCTGGGCTTCCTCCAGCAGCATCACCGGGATCCCGTCCCGGATCGGGTACCGGCGCGAGCAGGCGGCGCAGACCAGCCACTCGCCGTCGCGCGCCTCGTACGTGACCGGCGTCCGGCACGCCGGGCACGCCAGGATATCGAGAAGGTCCTTGTCGATCGGCATCTGGGTGCGCGCAGGATAGCCCGCCCGTACGGTGGCGGTCAATCCGCCACGCCGGAGGAGGGTCGCTCCTCCATGGCAATCCGGATCCCCTCGAGGGTGAGCGTCGGCCGCACCTCGTGAATCGAGGGGCAGTGCGGCGCGACCCGCGGTGCGTCCCCCCCCGTTGCGACAACCGGGCAAGGACCGATCTCGGCGCGGATCCCCGCGAGGATCGCTTCCACCAAGCCGGCAGTCCCCCGGACGATCCCGACCCGCAGGCAGGAGGCCGTGTCGTGACCGATCCGCTCCTCGGGCCAGGTCAGATCCACTTCCATCAGCCTGTCCGTCCTCTCCGCAAGCGCCCAGCCGGCCAGGCCGATCCCCGGGGCGATCGCCCCGCCGACGTAGGCGCCGGAGGCGTCCACGACGTCGAACGTGGTCGCCGTCCCGAAATCGACAACGACCGACGGCGCTCCCACCAGGGTCCGTGCCGCCACGGCGTTCGCCAGCCGGTCGGCGCCAGCCTCCGCGGGGACCCGGACCTGGGCGCGGATCGGGAACGGACGGTCCACCCCCAGGACCACGGGGCGCGGGCATCCCATGGCTTCGAGCCAAAGGAGGGCCCGCTCCAGGTTCGGGGCCGACACGCTCGCGATGGCGACACGCTCCGGACGGCCGGGCCACGGGAGCGCTTCCCATCCGCGTTTCGAGAACGCCCGCGAGGCGGTCGCGACCACCGCGGCGTCTTCGACGCGCCCGAGGTGGAGCGTGGTGTTCCCGACGTCGCAGCAGAGGAGCACGCGGGGCGGACCTTACCGGACGCGGACCCGGATCCGCGTCGGGGTCCCGCTCCGGATGACGTCGAGCGCCAGCTCCGATACGGTGTCCGCCTTCGACTCCACCTGCTTGCGGAACTCCTCCGCCTCGAGGGGGATGTTCTGGCGGAAGCGGACGGACAGAGCCACGCCGGCCAGGTCGGCGACGGCCCCCCCCACCACGATGTCCCCCGCCCGGACCCCGAACCGGGCGAGCGGGCTGGCCTGGGCGATCCAGTCGATGCGGACCCCCTTCCCGCCGTCCTGGATCTGGATCGTGTCCCAGCGCACCTGCGAGGCATCGGTGGCCATGGCAACGAGGTTCGACAGGGTGAGGAACTCTCCGAGCTCCCGCCGAGTGATCGTCACCATCGCGTCGCCGGCCGGGAACGCCGGGCCCTCCACCGCCGTCCCGCCGCGGATCTGCAGGACCCAGTGCTCCGCTTCCCGCACAAGATCGACCTCCATCCGGTCCAGGCGGATCCCCGAGACGACCCATCCCGCCAGGGAAGGGGCCGGTTCCCCGGCGCCGTCGACGGGAGCCTCCCCCACCCCGGCGAAAAGCGTCCTCGGCACCGCCCCATCCAGGGTGAACCCGGCGCGCAGGGTCTCCGGGCGGAGCGGGTCGCCGATGATCGTCACCAGGCGCAGGGGTGGCCGCGTCTCCCTCGGCTGCAGGTTCCGAACGGGCGGTCCCCAGACCCGCAGGATCGCCTGCCACGCCTCGTGGTCCTGGCCGGACGTATCGGCCCCGGACGGTTCGGCCTGCGGCGCCGGCGGGAGATCCGGCATCCCCCCCCCTGCGCCCAGACCGCGCCCGAAGACCAGGCCCGACAGAAGCCCCCCCGCCAGCGCGACCGCCCACAGGAAAGACGCCACGGCGCGCACCCCCCTCACGAAAGCACCGCCCGGCTGATGCCGCGCATCTCGAGCTTCAGGTCGTCCGGCGCGTCCGAGGCGCGCAGCGCCTCCTCCATGGAGATCCGTCCGCCGGTCACCAGAGACTTGAGCGACTGGTTGAACGTGTTCATCCCGAAGAACGCCCCGTCGCGCATCGCCTCCTGGAGCGCCTGGGACTTCCCCTCCCGCAGCAGTTCCTGGATCGTCGGCGTCCCGACGAGAATCTCCGTGGCCGGCACCATCGTGCCGTCGGAGACCCGGACGAGGCGCTGCGAGACGATCCCGCGCAGGACGAGGGAGAGCTCCATGCGGACCGTGGCGTGGAGCCCCGGGTCGAAGTAGTTCAGGATCCGCTCGACGGTCTGCTTCGCGCTGACCGTGTGCAGCGTGCTCATGACGAGGTGTCCCGTCTGCGCCGCGGAGATCGCGGCCTGGACCGTGTCGGCGTCGCGCATCTCGCCGATCAGGATCACGTCCGGGGACTGGCGCACGACGTGCTTGAGCGCCTCGAAGTACCCGAGCGTGTCGAGCCCCACCTCGCGCTGCTCGATCACGCACTGCCCGTCACGGAACAGGTACTCGATCGGGTCCTCGATCGTCACGATGTGCCGGCGGGTCGTCCGGTTCATGTGCTCGATCATCGCGGCGAGCGTGGTCGACTTGCCGCTTCCGGCCGTCCCGGTCACCAGCAGGAGCCCGCGGGTCGACTCGGCGAGCTTCGAGAGCGTGCCCATCGGAAGCCCCAGATCCTCGAACGATCCGACCGCGGTCGCGATCCGCCGCAGGACCGCGCACAGGTGGCCCCGCTGCCGGAAGAAGTTCGCCCGGATGCGCGTCGCTCCGACATCCCACGCGAGGTCCACCTCGCCGCGCTCCTGGAGCGACTTCTCGTGCCGGGGCTGGGCGATCGTCCGGAAAAGGTCCGTGACGACCGGCTCGGTCAGGACCTCCCCGTCGATCTTCTCGAGCGTCCCGCCGACGCGCAGGGTCGGCGCGAGCCCCGGCTTCAGGATCAGGTCGGAGGCGCGCCGCTCCAGCATCGTCAGGATCCAGTCGTCAAACGGCACGCGCGGCCTCCTCGGGGAGGCGGGGAAGGCGGCCGACGATCGCCGCCATCAGGGCGTTGAGCCCCTCCCCCGTCATGCACGACAAGCCGAACACCTCGCGGTCCGGGAGGGCGCGCTCCAGCGCCGCGACCCGGTCCCACGCCCCGGGAACGTCGACCTTCGTCCCGACGACGATCTCCGGGCGTTCCGCCAGCTGGGCGGAATACGCGGCGAGCTCCGCGCGGATCGTCCGGTACCGGGTCACCGGGTCGGACTCATTCGAGCAGTCGATGAGATGGACAAGATTCGAGGTCCTCTCGACATGACGCAGGAACCGGTGGCCGAGCCCCTCCCCGCGCGAGGCCCCCTCGATGAGCCCAGGGAGGTCGGCGATCACGAACGACGGCGCGCCGTCGAGGCGCACGGTCCCCAGGTTCGGCTCCAGGGTCGTGAACGGGTACGCGGCGACCTTCGGCCGCGCCGCGCTGACGCGCGCGAGCAGAGTCGACTTCCCCGCGTTCGGAAATCCGAGCAGCCCGACGTCGGCCAACAGCTTCAGCTCCAGGCGCATCTCTCGGGCCTCCCCCTTCCCTCCAGGCTCGTACTCCCGCGGCGCCTGGTTGATCGAGTTCTTGTAGGAGGCGTTCCCACGCCCCCCCCTTCCGCCGTGGGCGGCGATCCAGGAGCCGCCGTCCACGGAGAGGTCCGCCACGATCCTGCCCGTCGCGGCGTCGTGGACCACGGTCCCGACCGGAAGGCGCAGCGTCACGGACGCCCCGGAGTGCCCCGAGCAGTCCTTGCTCCCGCCGCGCTCGCCCGGCTCGGCCTTCCAGAC
>JACQRN010000178.1 GCA_016206515.1 Planctomycetota bacterium
CGACCTGTGTGGGCTCGACGACGCGCAGGTCCTCTATCCGGGGACCGGGACCGTCGGGGCCGGGACCGTCGGGTCCGCTCCCCCCGTGTTCCGGGCCTCGGGGGACGAACCGCTGGAGCAGCCGCTCGTCCGTTGCCGGGGGTGCGGCTTGGCGTACGTCAACCCCCGGTTCCCCGTCGGGCGGGTTGTCGACGCCTACACGGCCGGGGAGGATCCGCGCTTTGTCGCGCAGTCGGCGTCCCGCGCGCGGACCTTCGCGCGGGCGTTGCGTTTCCTCTCGCGGTGGGGGGACGGACGGCGTGTCCTGGACGTGGGGTCGGCCTGCGGGAGTTTCGTCGCCTCCGCGCGCGATGCCGGGTGGACCGCCGAGGGGATCGAGCCGAATCACTGGTTGCGCGCATGGGCGCACGAGCGGTACGGCGTGCGGCTGCACGACGGGACGCTCGCGCCGGGCCGCTTCGTCCCGGGCGCCTATGATTGGCTCACCTTCTGGGACGTCCTGGAGCACGTACCGAGCCCGCGCGCCACCCTGGAGGAGGCCTCACGCCTGTTGCGGTCCGGAGGTCACGTCGCGATCAACTTTCCGGACTTCGGGAGTCTCCCGGCGCGCCTCATGGGGCGGCGCTGGGTGTTCGTGTTGCAGGTGCACCTGTACTACTTCACGCGTCGGACCCTGGGCGCCCTCCTGGCACGGACCGGGTTCCGTCCCGTGGTGTGGCGGCGCCACTGGCAGACGTTGCCGGCCGGGTACGTCCTGGAGCGCGCCCGCCAGGCGCTCGGGCGCGTGGGGCGTTTCCTGCCCCCGGTGGAGCGGATCCGGATCCTGCGGTCGTTCCCGTTGCGCTACTGGGTGGGGCAGTCGCTGGTCGTCGCGCAACGCCTCCCCGCATCCAGCGAGGAGCCGTAGGGGGGCGTGGCGAGGCGCTCAATCCACGATCTGGTACCGGTCGAACCGGTCGTGCAGGGCGCGCCATGCCGCATGGGGAAGGTCGCGCAGCACGTGGTCCGCCGCCTGGAACCCCATATCGAGCGCGTTGTCGGAGTTGTTGTGCTGGAAGTAGCCGTGCCGTCCGACCGAGACGGCGCCTCGCACCCCGTCCAGGTATGCCCATGCGCGCGCGAGGCGCCCGGGCGCGTCCACGTCCAGGACCGGGTACACGCGCTGGATCCGGATGACCCGGTGCCTGCGGATCCCCCCGCCGTCCAGGATCTTCATCCGTTCGAGCGCATCGCGCACCCTCCGCGCGATCGCATCGTCCGGCAGCCGCCAGACATCGTCCCCTTCCGCGGCGGCGATGTCCGCGCACAGAACGGTGCCGTCCGGCGGACAGGTATGCGGGCTGAACCGCTTCTGCTCCATGATCCGGTTGAAGGGGATCTCGCGCTCCGGGAAGAAGATCCAGGCGTCGTCCAGGACGGACGGGCGGTCCAGGAACAGGTAGCAGAGGATCGCCCCGCGATACCGGAGTCGGGAGACGTCCTCCAGGAGATCCGGTCCCGGACCGGGATCCAGGAGGGACAGGAAGGCCGACAGGGGGATCGAGGAGACGATCGCGGCACAGGGAATCTCCCGCACCCCCTCCGGCGAGCGGTACGCGACCGAGCGCACCGAGCCCCCTTCGAGCCGGATCCGCTCGGGCCGGACCCCCAGGTGGATGACGCCCCCGCAACGGCGCACCTCGCGCGCGACCGCCTCCCAGATCGAGCCGAACCCGCCGCGCGGGTAGAAGAACGTCCGCGCGCTGTGGGTCTTCCCTCCCTCGCCAGGGTGGAGCATCCGCCATAGGAGGTTCCACAGAGAGGGGAAGACGACCCGCACGCGCGCCACTTCGGCCGAGAGCGTCTTCGGATCCCCCCAGACCTTCCAGGCCATCGGCTCGAAGCTCATGCGGTACAGCACCCGCCCGAACCGGCGCACGAGGTAGTCCTCGTAGGTCCGCTCGTGCCCCGCTCGCCCGCCGGATCCGAGCCGTTGCGCCATGGTGCTGGCCAGGGCGGTCAGGCCGAAGACCGGCCCGAGCCGGAACAGGAGTTGCCCCATCCGGAACGGGTAGTCGAACCGCCTGCCGCGCAGCCAGATGCCGCTGCGTTTGGGGACCTCCAGGAGATCCTCACCCATCAGGGCCCTGACCTCCTCCAGCACGCCCGGGATCCGCGTGAAGAACTTGTGCGGGCCGAAATCCAGGGTGAAGGGGCCATCCCGGAAGCTCCCCGCCAGTCCCCCGACGCGATCCTGGACCTCCAGCACCTCGACCGGGATCCCGCGCCGCGCCAGCGACCAGGCGCAACCGAGCCCCGCCGGGCCGGCGCCGAGCACAACCACCGCAGGACCTTCCCGCATGGCGTGTCCAGCGTAACAGGGCGTGGTCAGGGGCGTAGCAGGCGGTGCCGCAACAGGATCCAGACCGCCACAACCCCGTCCCGCACGCGGATCTTCTTCCCCTCCCGGACCCCGCGCGGGTGGTAGCGGATCGGGACCTCGTGGATCCGGATCCGGCGCAGGCCGAGCTGGGCGGTCACCTCCGGGCAGAACTCGAACCGCTGGCAGCGCAGGCGCAGCGAGCGGAGGAGTCCGGTCCGGAACACCTTGTACCCCACCGGCTCGTCGGTGATCCCGGAGCCGTACAGCCGGTTCGCCAGGAATGTCAGCAGGCGCGTGCCCAGGCCGAACCGGTTCCAGGGGATGGAGAGGCTGTCCGGACGGGTCCAGCGGGATCCGTACACGACCGACACGCCGGGGTCCCGGAACGGCTCCAGGAGCGCCGCGTAGTCCCGGGGGTCGTACTCCAGGTCGGCGTCCTGGACCAGGAAGAGATCCCCGCGCGCGCGCGAGAGCGCCTCCCGGATCGCGCTCCCCTTCCCCCGGTTTTCAGGCAGGAGCACCAGGTCCATCGGGATCTCCCGGCTCGCGTCGCGCAACAGTTGCGCGGTCCCGTCGGTCGATCCGTCATCGACCACGCAGATCTCCTTCTCGATCCCGGGGCCCGGGTCGGCCCCGGCGACGCGCGCCAGGAGCGCCCGCACGGTGGGCGCCTCGTTGTAGACGGGGATGGCGACCGTCACGCGCATCCGCCGGTCGTCAGGAGACCTTGAGCATCCCACCCGGTCCGAACGTCCGCAGGGCGTACCAGGCGGAGCGCAACAGCAGGTGCTGCCGCCGCGCCTCCCGTAGCCGCTCGCGGATGTACGTCGGGCGGAAGTAGAACCGGCGGTGGAACCGGTTGTAGGCCCGGCGCAGGACCTTCCAGGAGAGGTGGGGATGGTCGTAGATCTCCCCCGGGGAGTGGAAGTTGTACCGTGACCAGTCCCGGGTCTTGATCCGTCCCTCCCGCTCGTACTGCGCGTACAGCGCCGTGCCGGGGAACGGGACGACGATCGTGCATTTGGCGTACGTCGGCCGGATCGACTGGGCGAAGGCGATCGTCGCCTCCATCCCCTCGAGGGTCTCCCCCGGCATCCCGATCATGAAGAACCCGACGATCTCGATCCCGTGGCGCCGCGCCATCTCGACGGCGCGGCGCGACTGCTCCAGTTCGATCCCCTTGCCGACGGCGTCGAGCCCCTCCTGGTGTCCGGACTCGAAGCCGCACCCCATCTGGTAGCAGCCGGAGCGGCGTGCGAGCGACATGAACTCGTCGTCGACCGTGTCGACGCGCAGGCCCGTGCGCAGGTTCCAGGTCATCCCGAGGTCCGCGCGGATCATCGCCTCGCAGACCGCCTTGGCGTGTTTCATGTTGGAGGTGAACTGGTCGTCGATGATATGGAATTCCCTGAACCCCAGGCGACGGAGTCCGCGCAGTTCGTCGAGGGTCCGCTCGACGCTCTTGACGCGGAACTTCGTGCGCGCCCGGTTGCAGAACGTGCATCCGAACGGGCACCCGCGGGTCATCTCGATCGGCGCCACCGGATTCTGGCGGCTGATGATCCGGGAACAGACGTAGTAGTCGCGCTCGAACAGGTCGATCGCCGGCATCGCGAAGGAGTCCAGGTCCTTCTGCATGGGGCGCGCTCTCGTCCTGCGGAACCCGCCGTTCTCGCGATAGCAGATCCCCTGGACCTCGGGGTAGGGCCTCCCCTCGACCAGCTCCCGCAGGGTCTCCTCTCCCTCCCCCAGGACGATCGCGTCGAAGACCGAATTCTCCAGGCAATCCTCGGGCACCGCCTGCGGGTGCGGTCCGCCTGCCACCAGGAGCACCTGTTCCCCCAGCATCTCCCGCGCCGTCCCGGCGATCGCGGCGGCCTCGTGGAAGATGGGGGTCGTGGAGGTGACCCCCACGCACCCGGGGCGGTAGGAGGAGAGCGTCTCGCGCAGGAGGTTCGTCGGGGAGGTGCGCCCGACCGCCAGGTCCAGGATGCGCACGTCGTGTCCGTGATGCCGGAGCTCCCCGGCCAGGACCGCCAGCGGCATGCAGGGAAGCACCGGCACGGCCGTGCGGACCTTGGAGTTCCCGTACAGGTTGAAGGCGGAGGGGGCGTTGACGAGCAGGGTACGAACCACGGCCCCTCTCATCCTACCTCCTACCTGGGTGCGGCGTCCCGTGCCCGCTGCGGCGCGAGGCCTCTCCCGTTCGCCCGCAGCGCCCGCCGTCCGTCCGGCCCGCCGTAGGTGGACAGGAAGCCGTTGTACTTCAGGCACGCCCGGCAGAAGGAGGGGCGGTCGTCGCGGGCGAACCGCTCCCGCAGGGTCGCCAGGCGCACCCCGCGCCAGATCGCATCGAGAGGCTCGCGGGCGAGGTCGCCCAGGACCAGGTCCGGGTCGCCGTTGACGTCGCGGCAGCCGCAGGCGGTCACGCGGCCGTCCCACAGGACATGGAGCCCCTTGTACAGCTCGCGGCACGGGCCGTCGAACGGCTTCGGCGCATGGAACCTTGCCGCGCCGGGGAGGTCCGCCTGCGCGACGATCCCGCCCCAGTTGTCGTAGCGGGCGCTGTGGACGACCCGGGCGCCGAGGTCGCGCAGCCGCCGCAGGCGCGCCTCGCCGTCAGGTCCGGGTGACGCCTCGAGCGCGCGGACGTAGACGGTGACGGAGACCCGATGCCCGCCGCGTACGTTCTCGGTGAGGAGCCTCTCCAGGTTTTCCCATACCTGCGCGAAGCGCTCCCGCCGGAACAGGGTCTCGTACGTCTTCCCGTCGAGACCGCCAAGCGAGACGCCTATGCGCGTCAGTCCGGAGCCGAGGAGGGGGCCCGGCCCGCCCGCACGGTCGAGGGCAATGAGATTCGTGAACAGCTCGATGGCGCGGATGGATTTCTCCGCCCGGGCGGAGCGGATGCGCGACACGAGGTCGGGGTCCAGGAGCGGGTCGCCCACCACCGGCGTGAAGCAGATCTCCCCTCCCCCCAGGGCCGTGTACTGTCCCAGCGCGGAGCGGAAGGTCCCCTCCGACATCGTTCCCTTTGGCCGTGTCATCCTCCCGTACGCGCAGAAGGCGCAGTCGGCGTTGCAGACGTTGGTCGTCTCAAACCCGAGGACCATCGGCTTGAGGGTCGCAAGGCGGTACGCCTCCGTGGCGGGGAGGGGCCGCAGCATCTGAAAGGCATCCGAAAGGAGGGAGTGGGACATGGGCAAAGGAAAATTCCGCTAAGCGCGAAGCGTACAGCGTACAGCGATTGGCGAATCGTGGGTGCTGTACGCTTCGCGCTGCACGCTTCGCGCATCCCTAGAATGTCGCTGCCATGTGCGGAATCTCCGGGGAATTCCGATTGGATCGCGCAGACCCGGATCGGGTGCGCCGGATGGGCGCGGCGATGGCGAAACGCGGCCCGGACGGGGACGGTTTCTTCCTCTCCCCGTGCTCCCGCGTGGCGCTCTCCCACCGGCGCCTGGCGATCCGCGACCTCGGGTCCCCGGGCGCGCAGCCGTTCCTCTCCGAGGATGGGCAGGTCGCCCTCGTCTTCAACGGGGCGATCGTCAACGACGTGGAACTGCGTTCGGATCTGGAGAAGGAGGGGCACGTGTTCCGCACCCGCTCCGACACCGAGGTCCTGCTGCGCGCGTACCTCGCCTGGGGCGACGGGTGCGTCGCGCGCCTGCGGGGGTTCTTCGCCTTCGCGGTCTGGGACGCAAGGCGGCAGAGGCTGCTCCTGGCGCGCGACCGTTTCGGAGAGAAGCCGCTCTACTACCGCTGGGGGGAGGGGGAGATCTCCTTCGCATCGGACCTGCGCGCGTTCCGGGACGCGGACGGGAGGCACCCGCCGATCGATCCCTTGGGGGTCCGCTCCTACCTCCTGTACGGGTACGTTGCCGCGCCGTTCTCGATCCGCCATGGGATCCGGAAGGTGCGACCCGGTCACATCCTGATCTGCGGCGGGGGGGCGATGTTCGAGAAGCCGTACTGGCGCCTCCCGTCCGACCGGATCGACGTGCCGCAGGTGGAGGCGTCGCGCCGCGTTGCGGATCTTCTGGAGGAGGCGGTCCGCCTGCGCCTGCGCAGCGACGTGCCGGTGTCGCTCTTGTTGAGCGGCGGGGTCGACTCCTCGGCGGTCGCCTCGCACCTGGGCGCAGAGTCCGGACGGGTTTCCGCGGTCACGGTCCGTTTCGGCGTGCCGGCGGCGGCGGGTTCGATCGCGCGCGAGGTCGCCGGAAGGTTCGCGCTCGGATCCTGGCGCGAAGTCCCGATGGGGCCGGGGGACCTGGAGGAGGAGATCTCCCTGGCGGTCGGGGCGTACGACGAGCCGCTCGCCTCCAGCGCCGCGCTATCGACGCTGCGGTTGTGCCGCGAGGCGGCCTGTCACGGAAAGGTGGCGCTCGGCGGCGAGGGGGGGGACGAGCTGTTCCTCGGGTACGGCCACTACGCCTCCTTCTCCCGGTGGCGCGCATGGCGCGCATGGATCTCCCGCGTCGGGGCGGGAAATCTGGGGGCGGGCGGCCCCTCCCTGCGCACGCTCTCCCGCGACCCGTTGCGGAGGTACCGCTCGCTCCTGTGCCCCGCCTTCGACGAGGCGGAGGTCGACTCCCTCCTCGGGCCGGACGAGGACGGGGAGTGGGAGACGCGCGATCCGTTCCGGCTCCACGATGACCCGTCCCTCGATCCGCTCCGCCGCGCGCAGAGGCTCGACCTGCTGACGCTCCTGCCCGATGCGCTCCTGTCGAAGGCGGATCGCGCGTCGATGGCGCACGGATTGGAGATCCGCCTGCCGTTTCTCGATCATGCGCTGGCGGAGTTCGTCCTGCGGCTGCCGACGGAGCGGATCGTGCCGGGAGGGGTGCCGAAGGGACTCCTGCGCAGGCACCTCGGGGGGCGGGTCCCCCCGTCCGTCCTGAAGGCGCCGAAGGAGGGATTTTCGCTGCCATTCCTCGAGGCGATCGATCCGGAGGTGAGTCGCACGCTCGGGACGCGGCTCGTGGAGGCGGCGATCCCCGGGTTGTCCCTGAAAGGCGTCCCGCGGATCGCCGCGGAGCGCGGCGAGCGCGCCCGCGCCCAGCGCTGGATGCTCTACGTCCTGGCCCGGTGGCACGCGGCGTGGCGATGATGCAGCCTCGCCCCTCCCGAGCCGTCGCGTGGACGCTCCTCGGACAGGGGGGTGCGCGCGTCCTGGGGCTTCTCCTGACCCTGCTCCTCGCGCGCGGGCTTGCCGCGCGCGCGGAGTACGGCGCCTATGTCTGGGCGGTCGCGGTCGCCTCCGCGTGCGCGCTCGTCTGTTCGCTCGCCGGCGAGCCGGTCCTGCGCCGGGTCCTTCCCGATCTGTGGCGTGAGGGGAGGACCGGCGAGGTCCGCGCCCTCGCTCGCCGGCACCTCTGCCTGCGCATCGGGATGATCGCCGCGGCCGCAGCCTCTTTCGCGGCGTTTCCGGGGGCGTTCGGCGGCCCGGCTGCAGCGGAGGGGGTGTCGCGCTCGCACCTCCTGGCTCTCGTGTGGGGACTCGGCGCGGCGCTCGCGCTCCGCGGTCTGGTCCGGGAGGGGATCCTCGAGTCGCGCCTCGACCACGCCGCGACGGAGCGGTGGGGCCTGGGGGCCGGCGCGGCCCGGCTCGCGCTGACCCTCGTCATTCTCCTGCACGGGGGCGGGGTCCTGTGGGTCCTGGCCGCATGGCTCGCGGTCGAGGGGGCGCAGCTCGCGGTGCTCGCCGTGCGCGCCTTGCGCCTCCTCCGGGGTGGGCCGGGCGCGGCGCCCGGCGGTCTTCCTCCGGGGTTCGTGCGTGGCACGTGGGTCTACTCGGCCCTGATCACGGCCGCCTTCGCCCTGGAGGACAACCTCCTCGATCCCCTGATGTTGGGGGCTCTGCGCGGCGCGGACGATCTCGGCCTGTGGGGGATCGCCGCCGCGTTCGGCGCCATCCCGGGGGCGCTCGCGGCGGGGCAGTTGCTGCGGCCGGTTCTGCTCCCCCTCCTGTCGCAGGGGGGGGCGGACGCCTCCGCGCGCCGCGCGGAGTGGGTACGGCGCTTTTCGCTGTGGTCGCTCGCCAGCGCGCTCCCGGTCGCGGCGTGGATCTGCGTTTTCGCGGAGCCACTCCTGCGGCACGCCGCCGGGCCGGGATTCGTCGCGGGGGCGCCGACGCTGCGTTTGCTGGCCTGCTCGGGCGTCGCGTCGGTCCTCTACCTGCCCCTGGGCATGGCGGTCCGCGCCACCGACCGCCTTGGCGTGACGTTGGTCGCGGCGCTCCTGCCCCTGCTGCACGCGGCGGCGAACGTCTGGCTGGTTCCCGCGTGGGGCGTGGCGGGGGCGGCGCTCGGCGCGGCCGCCGTGCAGTTCGGGACGCTCGGGTATTACCTCATCGTGGCGCGGCGGATCGACCCGGCCTGGGTTCGCGTCGACATCTCCTCCGCGGGGAAGATCGCCGCTCTCGCGGGGGCGCTCTGCGTCTCCGGGATTCTCGCCGCGCCCCGGATCGGCGGCCCGGGCGCCCTCGTCTCCTGCGCGCTCGTCTTCGCCGCGATGTACGGGCTGGGCCTGTTCGCCCTCCGCGTCCGGCTCCTGGATCCTCTCCCTCCGTCATGAAGATCGCATTCCTTGTTTCCGGCGACCTCCCTTCGACGAGCGCGCATTCGCTCCAGGCGTTTCAGATGGCGACCGCGATCGGGCGCCTGGGGCATGCGGTGCGCCTCTTCGCGCCGGAATCGCTCCGCTTGCGGCTGCGCCGCGCGCGCGGCGGGATGGATTTCTACGGACGCGCGGGCCGGGTCGAAATGGAGAGGATCCCCTGCGGTCCCCCGTGGCGGACGACGTTCTTTTCCGGCTGGGGAGCTCGGGCGTTGGAGGTGGTACGCCGTTACGCGCCGGACCTCGTCTACGCCCGCGACTACGATTCGCCGACGGAGACGATCCGGGCCGGGATCCCGACGATCGTCGAAAAGCATTCGCCGCTCCTGGCGGGGAACGGGATCGAGCGGCTTTTCGGCCTCGCGGATCGTCCGGCGTTCCGTTCGCTCGTGGTCGTCACGCGTGCCCTCGCGGACGTGCATCGCAACGGCGGTTTCCCCGTCGGGAAGATCGTCGTCGAGCCGGATGGGGTCGACCTGTCCCTGTTCGGGGAGCCGGGGCCCGTCCCCGCGGCGGGCCCCGTGGTCTATGCAGGTTCTCTCGCGGTCTGGAAGGGGATCGGGACGCTCCTGGAGGCGGCACGCTCCCTCCCGGAAGTCCCGTTCGATATCGTCGGAGGCGGCGCGTTCGATCGTCTCGGCTGGCGCCTGCGGGGCGTGCCACGGAATGTCCGGTTCCTGCGGCGCGTGGCGCACGCGGCGGTGCCGGCGATCCTCGTTCGCGCGCGGGCGCTCGTCCTTCCGAACTCCGGGGAGGGCGTGTCGGGACCGTACACGTCCCCCCTGAAACTGTTCGAGTACATGGCCGCAGGGAGGCCTGTCGTGGCGACCGACATTCCACCCCTTCGCGAGGTCCTGCGGCATGGGGAGAACGCGTGGATCGTTCCGCCCAACGACCCCGCCGCCATGACGGACGGGATCCGGCGAGTCCTGGACGACCGTGCGCTGGCGGAGCGCATCTCCGTGTGTGCGCGCGCGGAAGTGTCGCGCTATGCATGGGAGGGGCGCTCGCGGCGGATCCTGGAATGTTTCAGCGCGTGAACAGCCGCAGGAGGTAGCTTCCTCGCGCGAGCCTCTCCGCCTCCGCAGGGCGGACGCTGCTCTCAACCCAGAAGAACGGGTCGCGCGCCTCCTCGATCCCCCAGGCGGCGATTTCAAGGGGGTAACCGAGGCTGCTTGCGATGCTGGCGCAGTCCTCTGTGCGATGGAACGGTTCAGCGAGGGCCAGGAGGGGACGCTTCTCGCCGTCCGGATCGGCCGGGTCGATCTCCTTTCCATGCGACTGCGATCCCGTCAGGAGCCGTAGTTGTGGGCCCAGGTAGAGGGAGGATGTCCCGTCCGTGGCGCGTTCCTTCAGCCTCCCACCGAGGTGGAACCCGAGGGGCCGCAGGACGGTTTGGTCGAACGCGCGCGGAGCGGCGAGGAGGGGCAGGAGCGACAGGCCCGCGGCGGCGGCACGCGCGGCGTGGCCCTCCCGGCGGGCGAGCGTTTCCACGGCGAACGCCAGCCCGAGCCCGAGGCACCCCCAGTACGGCGCGTGCACACGGACGAGGTTGTGGGGGAGCACGCTCCAGAGGAGGGCGGGTGCGGCTCCCAGGAGGACGGCTCGTCCCGCCGGTCCGCCGCGCAGTCCCAGGAGGGCGAGTCCCGCCCATGCCGCGCCGGTCGCGAGGATCCCCTCGGAGAGGATCCCCAGGCGCGGCAGGAAGAGGGGGTCCCCCGGAAGGTGCATCCCCGGCTTGGCGAGCCCCGGCACGCGTCGGAACCACTCCCGCCACAGGGGGCGGGTCTCCGGGAACCCGGCGCGGTGCAGGAGGAGCGTCTGGAGTTCCGTGACCGCCTCGAAGAACAGGAACGGCGCGGCAAGTCCCGCCAGGAGCCGCGTCCGCTCTCCCCTTCCCCGCACGAGGAGGATGAGGCCAAAGATCGCCGCGGAGAACCCGAGCGAGGGGTGGATGCAGGGGCCGAGCCCGATCCACGCGCCGGAGAGAAGGGACTTCGCCGGACGCCGGACGCCGGACGCCGGACGTGCGGCGATTCCCGCAGCCATCAGCCACCACAGGCACCCCATCGCGGTCGGCATCGCATGGCGCGAGACATGGACCGCCAGGGGGGAGACGGCGATCCACAGGGAAGCGGCGAAGCAGGCCACCGGGCCGAGTCCGAGGGAACGCGCGAGCGCCCCCGCCGCCGCGATAGCGAGGACTCCGCAGACGGCGCTGACGATGCGTCCCGGCAGGAGCGACCGGTCGCCCACCGGGAGGGACGCCAGCGCGACCGCCGTCACGAACGCCGGCTTGTATTCGAGGCGCGGGATCGCGCCCCAGGGGCACCGCCGCGCGAGCGCCTCCGCGGGCGTTTCTCCCTCCCGCCGGTCCAGCGCCGCGCGCGGGAGGTTCGCATAGGTCTGACCCGCCAGCGCGTACCACGCCTCGTCCCAGGCGATCGGCGCCCCGTCGCCGCGCGGGATGCGCAGCAGGGTGCCCAGGAGGATCGGCGCGACCCACGCGGCGGCACACAGGCGTCTGCGGCGGATGTCTTCGTCCATCTCGACGCAGCGGGGAGGGTTACCGCCGGGCCGACGCATCGCCGTCCGAGGCGCCCGCGCGCGCCCGGGACGGGGCGTCGGGCCAGGCCCGCGCCGTCAACTCCTGGCGCAGATACGCAACCTGCCCGGCCAGGAGCCCGAACAGCCAGGTGAAGAGCGACCCGAACAGGAGGATCAGGACGGTCGCGTACAGGTCCCCGCCCCGCGCGATCTTCCATGCCGTCAGGAGGGCAGCTCCCCCGGCCAGCACGCCAGCGAGCGCCCCGAAGAACCGCTCCGGGTGGAAGGCGATCCCGATCCGCAGGAGGATCCGGAGGAACTTCAGGCCGTCGGCCCCCAGGGAGATGCGCGATCGCCCGCCGCGCCTCTCGCCGGCGCGCTCGAGCCGCAGGAACGATACAAAGGCGCCCCGCTCCAGGAGCGCCATCGTCAGGGTTGTCGGGGACGAGTACCCCTGGGGCATGAGCG
>JACQRN010000176.1 GCA_016206515.1 Planctomycetota bacterium
ATGCCGGGTACGCGCCCCAGGCGACGAGGCCGGCACCGAGAAGCGCCGGGACGATCCAGCGCGCCCGCCGCGCCGCTCCCATCCGCCTCCATGTGCGCGCGAGCCCAAGAAGAACCGCCGAGGCGAGCGTGAGCCACGCGAACCAGACCGGGCCGGAGAGCGCCCCGATCCCCCAGCGCTGGAGCGCTCGCAGGGGGCCGCGGTCGTTCCACTCCCGGTCGACCGTCGCGTCCGCCAGGTGCGTCGAGCGGTAATGGATCCGGAGGAAGAACTCCCACGGGCGCCGACCGAGGAGGCAGTGGTCGCGGATCCGGTGGAAGAAGTAGGTCCGCTCGACGTCCCGCGCGATGAGGTCCTCCGGTTCCGTGGGAGGATCGTCGGCGCCGGAGGCGGACGCGCCCAACACGAGCGCGAGAAGGAGGAATCCCCCTGCGGCCTTCACTCGCCCTCCCCCTCGTCGGACGCGTAAAACGCTCCGGCATCCTGCCTCCGCGTTTTACGGAGGCCGCTCCGCTCGGCGGCAAGCCGCCTCGCTGCGCGCCCGGGCCATCCATGGCCCGGTCGGCCGCATATCCGGCGCGGGACGTTGTAGGCCAGGTACGCGCCCCACGGGATCGCCAGGGACGAGACGATCGTCGGGATCGAGAACAGCGAGGAGCGCGGGAACATCCACCCCGCCCCGGATACGAGGAACGCCGCCAGGGCGAGCCCCGCGAGGTTCACGCACGAGGCGTCGTGCCGCGCCAGGAACGGGACCCGTTCCATGACCAGGAACCCGATCGCCAGGGCGAACCCCGCCGCCTGGCCGACCGTGAGGGCGAAGATCCATCCGGCGCCGGCGAACTCCGGCCAGGAGCACGCCACGAGCGCGCCCTGCATGCTCGGGCGGTGGAACCAGGACGGCTCGCGCCCGGCCAGCGCGTCGGTGGCCGCGTCGTGCGCCAGGAGCGTTCCGTACACCCCCCAAAGAAGCATCGTGGCGGCGACGGCGCAGGAGGCGCTCAAGGCGCGCCGGGCGTACGCCGGAACGGGTGCGAGGTCGCCCTCGCCGCCCTCCCTTGGTGTCGCATCTCCCACGATCGTGTCATGTTGCAACGCCTGCGCCCCCGGCGCCAGGAGTTTGCCTACGGGTGAGGTACGATGCCCGTATGCAGTGGCGCCGCTCCTGGTTGCGGTTGAAGAGGCAGCGGGACAAGCCGCAGTCGATCGCGTGGGGGGCGGCCCTGGGGATATTCATCGGGTTCACGCCGACCCCCGGGTTCCAGGTCCCGCTCGCGTTCCTCCTGGCGTGGCTGGTGCGTGTCAACCGGATCGCCGCGATGGCGTTCACCTTCGTGACGAACGCCTTCACGACGATCCCGATCTGCGTCTTCGAGTATCAGGTGGGCGCGCGGATCCTGGGGTGGTTCGGTGCGGAAAGCGTGTTCGGTGTCGAGCGCCTGCGCGAGGGGCTCTCGCACACCCACGAAGGCCCCTGGTGGCACATCGTCTCGATCCAGGCGCTGCAGGACATGGCGCGCGCGGTCGGCCATGCGTACCCGACCATGTTCCTCGGCGGGGTCGTGCTCGGGCTCCTCTGCGCCGCCCCGACGTACGCCATCATGCTGCGGGTGGTATACGGGCAGATGGCTGTCCGGGCGCTCCGCATGGAGCGCCGCGCGCGGCTGCGCGGGACGGTGGAGGAAACACTCGGGAGGTTCCTGCATCTGAAGAGATCGCAGCCGGTGCCCACGCCCCCGGAGGCTCCGGCCGCGAACCGCGAGACCGCAGCCCCTCCCCGCGAGCCGGTCGACGCCGCGCCACCCGGCTCGGGCGGTCCCGCGTAGGAGACGATTCCGCGGCGAATCGTAGACAAGACGGCTCCCCGGTCGCGTCGTTCGGGGTGCAGGGTGCGGGGCGCATGCGAGGAAGCAGGTAGGCTGGGTCGTCGCCCCATGACCTTGCAGGAGATCTATGACCGGTATGCGGACGACCTGTACGCCTACGCCTGCGTTCTGTGCCGTTCGGAGGACGAGGCCGCCGACGCCCTGCAGGACTGCTTTGTCCGTCTGGCCCTACGACCCTTGCGCTTGGATCTCTCCGATCTCCGCGGGTACCTGTTCGTCTCGCTGCGCAACGCAGCGGCCGGTCGGCGGCGCCGGTGGGCGGTTTGGCGAGCGAGGGACAAGCGCGGGGGCGTTCCTGCGTTGTCACCCGTGGACGGGGACGCCGGGGTCGCGCCGGACGAGGCGATGCGGATCGAACGGGGGCTCGCGGCGCTCCCGCCGGAGCAGCGCGAGGTGGTTTTCCTCAAGGTCTGGCAGGGGATCTCCTTCGATGCGATCGGACGGCTTCTCGGGATCCCGATGAACACGGCGGCGAGCCGGTATCGGTACGCGCTGGAGGCTCTGCGCGGGATCCTGGGGAGGGATGGGCCGTGACGGGGCCGGACCGGGTCGAGCGGCTTCTTCGGGGGGTCCGGCCGACCGGGGCGTCGTCGGCCCTGCGGTCACGCGTGCTGGGGGCGGCGCTCGCCGCGCCCCACATGCGGCGGGAGCGGCGTGCGGCGGGAGCGGCGGCCGCGGTTGTGCTTGTCTGTGCGGTGGTGAATTCCCTGCCCCGGGGGCCGGCGGCAGGGGGAGTCCGTGCGGCAGGGTCGGCGGTGCCGGGTGTCGCCAGCGTCACCGAGGGCGTATGG
>JACQRN010000177.1 GCA_016206515.1 Planctomycetota bacterium
CGCCGCCCCGCCGCCGCCCGATCCCTCGGCCCCCTTCGATCGTCTCGCCGACGCCTTGGAAGAGGCGGTGGGATGGGAGACGTGGAGGGGGTTGGCGCGAATGGCCACGAAGGGATGACGAGTCTCGCCGTTGCCTTCCTCGCCGACACGCTGATCGGCGATCCGCGCTGGCTCCCTCACCCTGTGCGCCTGTTCGGGGCGGTCGCTTCGTGCGTGGACCGGTTTCGCAAGCGCGTGGGGTTCGACATCGCCCTGGGGATTCTCCTCGCCCTCGGACTCCCGGCCGGGGTCACCTGTGGCTCTTACGCGGGGCTCGCGTGGCTGCGGGAGCGGGACCCCCGCGCGGCGTTCGCCGCGGAGGCGTTCGCCCTCTATACGTGCTTGGCTGCGCGCTCAATGGCAAAGTACGCCCGTGCGGTGGAGGGGGCGCTTCGCGCGGGAGATCTCCCCGCCGCGCGGCAGGCGGTCGGTCGAATCGTCGGGCGCCAGACGGCGGAGCTCGACGGGGCGGGGGTCGCGCGCGCCGCGGTCGAGTCGGTCGCCGAGAGCTCGGTCGATGGGGTCCTCTCTCCCCTGTTCTGGGCCGCCGTCGGCGTGGCATGGGGCGTCGCCGCGCCCGCGGCTCTCGCCTTCAAGGCGGTCAGCACGCTCGATTCGATGGTCGGGTACCGGACCGGCGGGTACGCGCGGTTCGGTTGGGCCTCGGCGAGGCTCGACGACCTCGCCAACTGGATCCCGGCGCGGCTCTCGATCCCCTTGATCGCGATCGCCTCCGCCCTCACGGGTCATCGCCCGTTCGCGGCCCTGCGCGTCGGTCTGCGCGACGGCGGCAGGCACCCGAGTCCGAACGCGGCTCGGAGCGAGGCGGCGTTCGCCGGGGCGCTCGGCGTGGCGCTCGGTGGTCCGATGCTCCGCCGCGGCGAGGTGGACGACCGGCCTGTCCTCGGCGCAGAGGGGGGCGTGCCCGCCGCGGATACGATCCGCTCTTCGGTCGACCTGATGTGGGTGACGTCGTTCCTGGGGCTCCTTTGCGCTTTGGCGGCGCACGCCGCCCTGTCGTCCTGAGGGCCCCCATGGTTTCGGGGGCCCGAAGGACCTATGTTTGTCGCCGCATGCGAAACACACAGGTCCCTCGCTCGTCTGCGGTCATTTCGAAGGCTCGCTCGGGACGACAAACGTGCCCCTGACGATCCCTCGTCTCGTCGTCGCCGGGACGCACTCGGGGGCCGGGAAGACCTCCGTGATGCTCGGGCTCCTTTCCGCCCTGCGCGCGCGCGGGGTGAAGGTCTCCCCGTTCAAGGTGGGGCCGGATTTCATCGATCCGCTCCTGCATGCGCAGGTGGCCGGCGTCCCCTCGCGCAACCTCGACCCCTGGATGCTCGGCGAGGAGGGGACGCGGGAACTGTTCTGCCGCTCTGCCGCCAGCGCCGACATCGCCCTGATCGAAGGGGTGATGGGGCTCCACGACGGCGTTTCCGGTTCCTCCGATGAAGGAAGCGCGGCGCACGTCGCGCGGGTCCTGCAGGCTCCGGTCGTCCTGGTTCTGGATGCCAAGGCGATGGCCCGCTCCGCGGCGGCGGTGGTCCTCGGGTACGAGTCGCTCGACCGGCGCGTGGATCTCCGGGCGGTCCTCGCCAATCGTGTCTCCGGGGAGCGCCACTTCATGTTCCTGCACGACGCGATCCGCTCCGCCTGCCGCGCGGCTCCGGTGGGGTTCCTCCCGCCGGACCCCGAGGCGGCGCTTCCCGAGAGACATCTGGGGCTCGTCTCGACACCGGACCGCGCGCGGTTGAAGACCGCCTCCGACCGGCTTGGTTCGGCGCTCGCTACGACCGGAGGGCTCGACCGGCTCCTGGAGATCGCCCACGCGGCGCCGCCCCTCGCCGTGCCGGAGGCGCGCCTGTTCTCCGAAGTGCCAGAGTCCTCGCGCGTGCGCGTGGCGGTCGCTCGTGATGAGGCGTTCCATTTCTACTACGAGGACGGCCTCGATCTCCTGCGGCACCACGGCGCCGAGTTCGTCCCGTTCTCGCCCCTGCACGACCGCGAGATCCCCTCGTGCGACCTGGTCTATCTCGGCGGCGGGTATCCCGAGCTGCACGCCGGCGCGATCGCGGAGAATCGCCCCATGCTGGAGTCGCTCCGGGCCCACGCTCGCAAGGGCAAGGCGGTGTACGGGGAGTGCGGCGGCCTGATGGTTCTGCTGGAGCGGCTGACCGACGTCGAGGGGCGCGCGCACGCGATGGCGGGGCTCCTCCCCGGCGCGTCGATCATGGAGAGGCGCCGCCAGGGGCTCGGGTACCTGGAGGTCAAGGTGACGCGTTCGTGTCTTCTCGGCGCCACCGGAGACCGCTTCCGCGCCCACGAGTTCCACTACTCGCGTTACGAGGGGACGTCGGATCATGCCGTCCTGCGGCTGGTCAAGCCGTCCGACGAAGGCCGGTCCAAGCCCGACGGTTTCGCCAAGGGGTCCGTCATGGCCGGGTACGCGCATGTGCACCTGGGGGCGCGGCCGGATCTGGCGCGGACGTTGTTGGATGCCGCCCGAGGCCGCCCATGACCCGCCATCCCCTCTGGCTCGTGCACGCCGGCGACGGCAAGGGGAAGACGACCGCAGCCCTGGGGCTCGTCCTGCGCGCCTTGGGGCACGGCCACCGCGTGTCGGTGATCCAGTTCATCAAGGGGAACTGGAAGACCGGCGAGGCGGAGGCGGCGAAGCGGTTCGAGAACCTCGAGTGGCTGACGCTCGGCAAGGGGTTCACCTGGCTGAAGAAGCCGTCGGGCACAGACGAGGAGGCCGCGCGCTCGGCGTGGGAGGCGTGCCGCGAACGGCTGGCGGCGGGGAAGCACGACCTCCTGGTTTTCGACGAGATCCATCACGCGATCCGGAAGGGGTACGTCCCGGTTGCGGATGTCGTCTCTTCGATCCGCGCGCGCGCGGGATCGACCCATGTCGTCACCACGGGGCGCGGGGCACCGCCGGAAATCGTCGAGGCGGCCGATCTCGTCTCCGAGATGCGGCTCCTGAAGCACCCCTATGGCGCGGGCGTGAAGGCGCAAGAGGGGATCGAGTTCTAGAATGAACGTCGTGCCGGAGCCCCTCGCCAGGATTCTCGAACCCGCCGCGATCGAGGCGGAATCGTTCCGGATCATCGAGGAGGAGCTGGGGCCGCATCGCTTCACGCCCGAGGAGTTTCAGGTTGTCCGGCGCGTGATCCACGCCTCGGCGGATTTCGAGTTCGCCAAGAACCTCCGGTTCGGCAAGGGGGCGATCGCCTCGGCGGTCGCGGCTCTGCGGGGCGGGTGCGACGTCGTCTGCGACGTCCAGATGGTCCAGGCGGGGGTCTCCGAGGCACGGCTGAAGAGGTTCGGTGGGAAGGCGCGCGTCTTCATCGCGGACCCGGACATCGTGGAGGAGGCGAAGCGTCTCGGGATCACCCGGGCGATCTGCGCCATGCGCAAGGCGGCCCAGGCGTGCCCCGGGGCGGTGTACGCGATCGGGAACGCCCCGACGGCGCTCCTGGAGGCGACCCGGCTGGCGCTCGCGGGGGAGATGCGCCCCGCGTGCATCGTCGGCGTCCCGGTCGGGTTCGTGTCGGCTGCGGAGTCGAAGGAGGCGGTCGCGAAGACCTCGCTGCCGTACATCGCCGCGCTCGGCCGCAAGGGGGGGACGCCGGTGGCGGTGTCGATCGTCAATGCTCTGCTGATCCTGGCGGAGGGGGCGTAATCCGCGTGTCATCCTGAGTCCGTCGGAGCGCCGCAGGCGCGAGGGCGGGCGAAGGATCTGTGTTGGGCGTCCGAGAGATGAACACAGGTCCCTCGTCGCCCTGGCGCATCTCGTCGGCTCCTCGGGACGACATGGAATCGGCGCTCCCTCGCTCCGCTCGGGACGACACAATACGCGGCGATGGGCGAGATGGTGGAGAAGCCGAAGGGGCCGCTTCGGACCGGGTTTACGACGGGCGCCTGCTCGGCCGCGGCGGCGAAGGCGGCGGTCGCGGCGCTTCTGACGCGCAAGCCCCAGGCGGCGGTCGAGATCCACCTTCCTACGGCCAAGCGCGTGACCTTCGCCGTGAAGCGGTGCGACATCGGCGCGGACGAGGCGGTCTGTTCGGTGGTGAAGGACGCCGGGGACGATCCGGACTGCACGCACGGCGCGGAGCTGACCGCGACCGTCCGGTTCGA